>JBCBYE010000711.1:0-2242 GCA_039816075.1 Pseudomonadota bacterium
TTCGATCTCTCCGTAGCCCCGTCGGGACCGAAGCGGACGAGGTCGCCCGGCTCCAGCGACAGCAGTCGCGGCGATGCGGCGAAACGCGCCGTCTCGCGCGCCGTCTCCGCTTCCCGCGCCCAGCGCTCTCCGATCTCCAGCGCCTGCCCCCGGCCCATGGCCAGCGGCAGGTCCGCCCCTTCGACGCCCAGCGCCTCCGGCAGCGGGTTCAACACCTCGGCCGACCCCGTCTGGTAATCCGCGTCGCCGCGCACGAAACCGACGCGCACCGCCGCCGGAGTTTCCCCCGCCTCGGCCCGCACGTACTCCACTTCCGGCCCGTCGATCTCCACCAGATCGTCGTCGCGCAGCCGAACGGACCGCGCATCGCCCCGCATGACGAACCGCAGCACGCCCGCGCTCTCGAAGGCGTCGAAACCGTAGGCCAGCATCAGCGTCTGAAGCGCCTCGCGCGGCGTCTGCGTCCGGGCCTGAACAAAGCCGTCCACCAGCCCGTGCAGCCCGCTCACGTCCACGTCCTTGAGGCCGGCCGAACGACAGATCTCCGCCACGACGGCGTCCAGCGACGCCGAGGCCACGCGACCGGACAGCCAATGCCCCAACCCGTGGTTCCCGCCGTCCGACCACACCGAAAGCCGGCCTGGGAAATCCGGCCAGGGCCGCGCATCCCAGGTCCAGACATAGGCGTTGTCCAGATCCAGCATCCGCCCGCCGTAGCGTTCGGATCGCGGATTGTCGGCAATGCCCTTCCAGCGCTTCGTGGCCGCCTGAAGGTACCGCCGCTGGATCAGATCATCCTGCGCGCCGGAGGAGAAATGCGGCAGACCATTCTCCGACGATTTCGGATCGACGAAGATGTTCGGCTGGTTCGTGCCCTTGTCCACCGCGCCGCAGCCGATCTCGGTCAGCCAGATCGGCTTGGATTTCGGCCTCCATGGACTCCGGTTGCGGCTGCGCACGCCGTCCACCCGCTCATGGTGCGGCTTGCTCCACCAGGCGCGCAGATCCTTGAACCGCCAGACCCAGGGCTCCCCATGGGCGCCGTCGGTGATCGGCGTGCGCACCTGCGCCACCCGATCTTCGGGCGAGCCGTAGAACCAGTCGAATCCCTCGCCGGCCGCGAAGCGGTCAGCCAGAAAATCCAGATCGTAGATCGACGGCGTGTCGTCGGCGTCCAGATGGTCGACCCCATCGCGCCAGTCCGTATGCGGCGCATACCAATCGATCCCGACGAAATCGATGTCCTTATCCGCCCAAAGCGGATCGAGGTGGAACAGCCGGTCGTTGGTGCCATCCTGGGGCTGATGCCCGAAATACTCCGACCAATCCGAGGCATAGCCGATCTTGGTCGACGGCCCGACCACCTGCCGCACCTGGCTGGCGAGGTTCTTGAACCGCTGCACGGCCGGGTACTCGGTTCGCCCGCTTCGAATCTGCGTCAGACCTCGCATTTCGGAGCCGATGCAAAACGCATCCACGCCCCCGGCCAGGGCGCACAGATGCGCGTAGTGCAGGATGAAGCGTCGCATCCCCCACTCGTCCGGCCCGGAATAGGTCACCGTCTCGCCGGCAGGCGTGAAGTCCGACGGGTTGGCGGTCCCGAAGAACGCCTCGACCTCGGCCTCCGCCGCCGGCGTCTGGTCGGTGGATCCCGAAACCCCCGGCGCCCGCGCCGTGGTGATGCGGCCGCGCCAGGGATAGACCGGCTGCCCGCTTTCCCCGGTCCAAGGATCGGTTCGCGTGTTGCCCGGCCCCACATCCATCAGAATGAACGGATAGAACGTCACCCGGATGCCGCGCGCCTTCAGCTCGCGGATATAGCGGATGATCGACCCGTCGGACGGAGTCCCGCCGTAAATCGGCCGGTCGTTCTCGTCCCGCCCCACCAGGTAGGCCTGCGCGCGTCCCTCTCCGCCGACGATCCACTCGTGCGGCGTGGTCACGGTGTCAGCGAACTCCGCGCCCGGCCGCACCTTGCAGCGATCCGCGCGCAGATCGTTGCCGAACCAGCTGACCACGAGGCTCACCGCCCCGCAGGACGGCAGATCGCCCTCCAGCTGATCCAGCGCCACCAGCGCGTCCGGACGATCCAGCCCGGTATTGAGGTTCGCCCAGCGCTCGCGTCCCTCTTCGCCTACGAGACCGAGCCGGTGCGCGTGATCGGCGAAGAGGGACGCGAGCGCTGGGCGAACCTCAATACCGGGCTGGATCGTCCGGACGCGCTGGTGGCGCTGGATCAGCT
>JBCBYE010000055.1:0-12408 GCA_039816075.1 Pseudomonadota bacterium
CCCTCGGCGGCGCGCACCTTCTCCGACCGCAGGCGATTGAGCCAGATGGAGTGCATGATCGAAAACACCCAGCTGTCGAAGCGGGTGCCCGGCTTGAACTGCTCCGCCCGCGTGATCGCCCGCTCGCACGCGTCCTGCACCAGGTCGTCGGCCTGGTCCATGCGGCGGGTGAGTGCCATGCCGAAACGGCGCATGCGGGGAAGCATCGTGATCAGCTCCCGATTGACGTCCAGTTCGCCCTGAGCCATCCGCCGCCCCCTTGGTCGGGCGTCATGTAAGCGGACGCTTGGAAACGAGACAACACGCGCGAGGCGCGGTTTATTCCCGTCTTCGCGAGGTGAAGCGCCGCATGGGCGGAAGCGTGTGGTGGCTTGCGTGCGGCGCCGTCGGGGCGAGGCCCCTGCGGCGCCGTCCAGGGCGCCGTCTGCGGCGGCCCGCGGGGGCGTCTCGAGATCGACCGCGCGGGCACGCCGCGCGCGCGAAGGCCATTGCGGCGGACGCCGTTCCATGCAGCCTCGTCCCCACGACGGCGAAGCCACGAAAGGGCGCCCCCAGAGCGCCCCGGCGGGAGGAAACGGCATGGCCGAGATCGGTCCGAACACGCGGCTGCGCGCCTCGCCCTATCACGCGGCGACGCTGGAGGCGGGCGCCACCGCCTTCA
Organism: Pseudomonadota bacterium; assembly: GCA_039816075.1. GTDB lineage: Bacteria > Pseudomonadota > Alphaproteobacteria > Rhodobacterales > Rhodobacteraceae > Albimonas. Next base: position 662 of record JBCBYE010000055.1, read on the forward strand.
CCCCCTACAACAACATGCTGCTGCCGGTGTCCTACGGCGATCCCATGGCGGAGTATCGCCGGTTGATGGAGGGCGTTTCCCAATGGGACGTCGCGGTGCAGCGACAGGTGGAGCTCGCGGGCCGCGACGCCGCGGCGCTGGTTCAGATGCTTTGCGCCCGCGACCTGTCGACCTGCGCCGTGGGGCAGGGGCGCTACGCGCCGGTCTGCGACCATCGCGGCGTGCTGCTCAACGACCCGGTGGTGCTGAAGCTGGCCGAGGACCGCTTCTGGCTATCCATAGGCGACAACAACATCCGCATGTGGGCGCGCGCCATCGCCAGCGAGCGGCGACTGGACGTGCGGATCGACGAGCCGGACGTGTCGCCCATGGCCATCCAGGGCCCCAGATCCGACGACGTGGCGGCGGCGATCTTCGGCGACTGGGTGCGGGCGCTCAGGCCGTTCCGGTTCGAGGAGACGCAGGTGCAGGGCATTCCGCTGACGCTGGCCCGCTCCGGCTATTCCAAGCAGGGGGGCTTCGAGCTCTACCTGATGGACGGCGCCCGGGGCGGCGAGCTATGGAACATCGTGCGAGAGGCCGGGGGCCCCTGGGACATCGGCCCCGGCGCCCCCAATGTGACGGAGCGGATCGAGAGCGGCCTGCTGTCCTATGGCGGCGACACCGATGACCTGACCAACCCCTTCGAGGTGCGTCTGGACCGTTTCGTCAGCCTCGATGTGGACGACGACGTGCTCGGCATTCAGGCGCTGCGGCGCGTGAAGGCCCAAGGGGCGCGGCGGCGCCAGTTGGGCGTGATGCTGGACGAGCAGGGCCCCCAGCCTGGACATGCCGTCTGGCACGATGTTTTCCGCGACGGTCGGCGGGTCGGCAGCATGACCAACGGCGCTTGGTCGCCGCGGGTCGGGACGATGATCGGCTACGTGCTGGTCGAGGCCTCCGTCCAACCGGGGGAGCGGGTCGAGGTGGACCGGCACGGCCGCCGCGACGCCGGCGTGACCTGCGAGCTGCCGTTCTTCTGAGACGAGACCGGCCTGGGCGGCGTCAGCCGTTCAACGCGACGTCGCCGTAGGCGAAGAGCGCGGCGAGCCCGCCGGTATGGACAAAGAGAACGCGGGCGCCGTTGGGCAGAGCGCCTTCGGCGCGCAGCTCTTCGATCGTCGCGAAGGACTTGGCGGTGTAGACCGGGTCCAGCAGCAGACCCTCGGATCGCGCCGCCAGGTCCGTCGCGCGTCGGCCGGCGGGAGAAAGACGGCCGTAGCCAGGGGCGAGCGCGCCGTCGCGGACCAGCACGTCGTCTGCGTCCGCGGCCGCCGCCTCCGGCGCGAGATCGGCGAGATCGCGCAGAACCTGTCGCAGGCGGGCCGCCTGAGCTTCGGCGGAGCGGCGCACGCAGCCGCCGAAAACCGGGGTCGCATCGCCGCGCGCCCGAAGCCCGGCCAGCAGGCCGGCATGGGTCAGTCCGCTGCCGGAGGCGACGATCAGGGCGTCGTACGGGCGCTGCGCCTGCTCGAGGATCTCCTCCGCCGCGCGCATGTAGCCCAGCGCGCCGAGCGGCGGGTTGCCGAGGCCGAGGGGGATCACGTACGGGCGCCGTCCCTCGGCCCGCAACGTCTCGGCCCGGGCGCGCAGCGCCGCATCGGCGCCCGCCTCGTCCTCGCCTTCGGGATAGCGCAGGATCTCGGCCCCCAGCAGCCGGTCGAGCAGCACGTTGCCGGAGGTCTCGTAGACCGCGTCCCGGCCCGGCACGCGATCTTCGAGCTGCACGATGGTCTGCATGCCCAGCCGCGCGGCGCAGGCGGCGGCGAGGCGCACGAAGTTCGACTGCACGGCCCCGGTGATCAGGATCACGTCGGCGTCGCGGGCCTGGGCGGCGCCCAGATAGTATTCGAGCTGGCGGCTCTTGTTGCCGCCCAGGGGCGGGCCGGCAAGGTCGTCGCGTTTGATCCACAGCTCCACGCCCAACGCCTCGGAGAGGCGCGGGGCCGGCTCCAACGGCGTAGGGCCGTCGACGAGACGGACGCGGGGGCGGCGAGGTGCGGTCATCGCGGGTTCGAGGGCCCCCTCCCGCCGGCGACGTCGCGCCGGCGGGAGGAACGCGGCCCCTGCGGCGTCAGGCGCTGCGATAGAGCTTGGTCATGGAGAACTCCACATGGCCCAGCGCCTCGGCGGCGGTCGCCCGGCCGTTCGCCACCCGCTCTATCATCTCGATCAGGGCGTCGCCGGCCTGGTCGATGGTCTGTTCGCGCGTCAGCACGCCGGTGACGTCCACGTCGATATGCTCGGACATGGTGCGCAGCGTGCGCGGGTTGCCGGAGATCTTGATGACCGGGACGATGGGATTGCCCACAACGTTGCCCTGCCCGGTTGGGAAGGTGTGGATGACGTAGCCGGCCGCGGCCATCAGCGTCACGCATTCCGCGGCGGCGGAGGACGTGTCCATGAAGTACAGGCCGGGGCCCTTCGCCGGCGCCTCCGCCGGGCCGAGCGCGTCGATGTAGGTGCACTCCCGCCCGATCTTCTCGAGGTTGCCCAGCGCCTTCTCCTCGATGGTCGTCAGACCGCCCAGGATGTTGCCCTTGGTGGGTTGGCTGTCCGACAGATCGTCGGTCTGGTGGGCGAAGATCACGTCGTCCTGGTAGGCGGTGAAGATCTTCATGAACTTCTCGCCCGCCTCGGGCGTCGCGGCGCGCTTGGCGCAGATATGTTCGGCCCCCGTGATTTCCGACGTCTCCCCGAAGACGCCGTGCAGGCCCTGCGGGATCAGCTTGTCGTACATGTTGCCCACGGTCGGGCAGGAGCTGAGGCCGGTCGTCGTGTCGGACTCTCCGCATTTGGTGGAGACCCACAGTTCGTTGACCGGGCAGGGCTCCTTCTGCAGCTCCGTCGCCCAGTGTACGAATTCCTTGGCCTTCCAGGAGGCCGCGGCGACCGTGGCGATGTCGCCGTTCTGCTCGATGGAGAACTCGGCGACGGGCTTGCCGGTCTCCCGGATGCCGTCGGCGATGACCTTGGTCCATTCCGGCTCGATCCCGATGACCACGACCGCGGCGACGTTGGGGTTCGCGCCCGTGCCGATCATGGTGCGGAAGTGCAGGTCCAGATCCTCGCCGAACTGCAGGCGGCCATAGGCGTGGGGGATCGCCATGGTCCCCTTGATGTTGTTGGCCACCGCCTCGCATGCGGCGTTGGAGATGTCGTCGACAGGCAGGATCAGGACGTGGTTGCGCACGCCCACGCGGCCGTTCTCGCGCCGCCAGGCCATCACCGTCCGGTTGGTCGCATCATAGGGCATGGGGGGTCACCACCGCTTGGTCTTGAGGTTGTGGGTATGGACGTGGCCGCCCGGCTCTGCCGGGCCGACGAACTTGCCGATGTCCTCGCCGTACTTGATGGCCGTGTCGCCCTCGGCGAACGTCTTCAGGGCCACCTTGTGGCCGATGGGGATGTCCGCCTTGGCGGTCATGCGGAAATCCGTGTCGTCCTCGGTCACCACGCACAGCATCTCGGTGCCGGCGGTCAGGCCCTCGACCACGACGACGCCGACATTGTCGGCCTTGTCGTGGACGAGGAGGTGCGGGGTCTGTCCCATATCTGGCGTCCTTTCAGGGTGTCAGGATGATCTTGGGCGCGGCGGCGCGCCCGGCCTTGATGTCTTGGAAGGCGCGCGCGCCCTCGGACAGGGGCCGCACCTCCGGCCAGTCGAGCGCGCCCAGGCGGCCGGCGAAGATCGCCGCGGCGGTCGCGCGAAAATCGGCGGCCGAATAGGTGTAGGCCCCGATGAAGGTGATTTCTTGGAGCGTCGCGCGCCGGATGTCGAGCCCGCCGGCGGCGGAGCCGAGCCCGATATGCACGATCACGCCGCCCGGCCGGACAGCGGCGGAGGCGGTGGCGCGCGTCGCCTCGAATCCCACGCCGTCGATCACGAGGTCGACGTCTTTGGGCGCGGAGGCGGCGGCGGGGTCGTAGGTTTGGAAGTCTCCCGCGAGGGCGGCGATGGCGCGGCGGTCCGGATGCGGCTCGGCCAGCGCCACGGTCGGCGCGCCCATGGCCTTGAGCACCAGCGCCGCGCCGAGCCCGATGGCGCCGCCGCCGATGACGAGGCAGCGCGCCTCCTCCAGCGGCCGATGCAGGGCGCGGCGACCCAGGCGCACCGCGTGCCAGCCGCAGGCGAGCGGCTCGGTCAGCGCGGCCTTTTCCGTGGGCACGTGATCGGGGATCACCACCAGGTTGCCGGCGGGCATCGAAAGACGCTGCGCGAAGGCGCCCTGGCGCGGGGGCATGGAGATGATCTGGCGCTTGACGCAAAGGTTCTCGCGTCCTGCGCAGCCGTCCTCGCATTCGCCGCATGCGACAAGCGGGTTGACGGTCACGCGCCTGCCCGCAAGAGGCCCTTCGAGCACCGTGCCCGCCGCCTCGTGCCCCAGGATCAGGGGCGCCGGGCGGCGGTCGTCGTGGCCGGCCCAGGCATGCATGTCGGAACCGCAGATGCCGCAATGGGCGATCTCGATCAGCGCGTCCTCGCCGCGCTCGGGCTCCGCCACGTCGCGATGTTCGAGGCTTTCGGGGCCGGTGTAGACGAGCGCCTTCATTTGGCTGTGAACCCTCCGTCGACGGCCAGGATCTGGCCGGTCACATAGGCCGAGGCGTCCGAGCAGAGGAACAGCGCCGGTCCGACGATGTCGTCGAGCGTGCCGTTGCGCCCCATGCAGGTCTGCGCGGCGTTGCGCGCCGCACGGTCCGGGTCGGCGAAAACGGGGCCGGTCAGTTCCGTGGGAAAGAAGCCGGGCGCGAGGGCGTTGGCGGTGATGCCATGGGGCGACCACGCCTCGGCCATGGCCCGGGTCAGCTGCGCGATCCCGCCCTTGGACGCGCCGTAGGCCAGGCCGGCGGGAAAGGCGCGGAAGCTCTGCAGCGAGGCGAAGGTCACGATCCGACCCCACCCCTTGGCCTTCATTGCCGGAACCATCGCCTGGGCGAGGAAGAACGGCGCGGCAAGGTTGAGGTCGAGCGTGCGGCGCCAGCCCTCCGCCGTGACGTCGTCGGCGCTCTGGCGGGTGTTGATGCCGGCGGCCGCCACCAGGATGTCGGGCGCGCCGAAGGGCGCGGCGGCGTCGGCGGCCACCTCGGCCATCGTCTCCGGGTCCGCAACGTCGACGGCGAGGGCGGCGGTCCGCCCGCCGACGCTTCGCCGCCAGTCGTCCAGCGCCTCCGCCCGTCGCGCCACGCCCACCACATGGGCGCCGGCCTGCGCCAGGGCCGTGGCGATGGCGCGGCCCAGCCCGGCGCTGGCGCCGGTGACGCAGGCGACGCGGTCCTGCACGTCGAAGAGGTCCGCGGGGCGGCTCATCGGTTCAGCCGGCTGCAGAGAGGTCGAAGTTCACGCCCGGATAGTACTTTTCCAGCCTCACGTCCGCCGTGCGGGCGTGACCCTCCATCCCCTCCAGGCGGGAGATGCGGGCCGTCGCCTCGGCCACGGGCCGGGCGGCGTCGCGGGTCGAGCGCTGCCAGGTCACCAGCTTCATGTATTTGTGGACCGACAGCCCGCCCGTGTAGCGCGCTGCGCCTGAGGTGGGCAGGACGTGGTTGGGGCCGGAGGCCTTGTCGCCGAACGCCACGGTCGTCTCCTCGCCCAGGAACAGCGAGCCATAGCATTGCAGGCGGCCGAGGAACCAATCGAGGTCGGCGGCCTGCACGTGCAGATGTTCCGGCGCGATGCGGTCGGCGACCTGCGCGAGGCCTTCGCGATCGGGCACGACCATCACTTCGGCCATGTCGGCCCAGGCCTTGGCGGCGTTGTCGCGGTTCAGCTCCGGCAGCTCTGCGATCATGCCGGGGGCCAGCTCCATCACCTTTTCGGCCAGCGGGCGGTGGGTCGTGGCGAGCCAGACCGGCGAATTGTAGCCATGCTCCGCCTGCCCGACCAGGTCCCAGGCGACGATGAAGGGATCGGCGGTTTCGTCCGCCAGAACCAGGCTGTCGGTGGGGCCGGCGAACATGTCGATGCCGACGCGGCCGAACAGGATGCGCTTGGCCTCGGCCACGAACTGGTTGCCGGGGCCGACCAGAATGTCCGCCTGCGGCAGACCGAACAGGCCGAAGGCCATGGCGGCGATGCCTTGCACCCCGCCGAGCGCCAGGATCCTGTCCGCCCCGCACAGATCGGCCGTGTAGACGATGGCCGGCGCGATGCCGACGCCGGGCCGAGGCGGGGAGCAGGCGGTGATGTGTCCGCAGCCCGCCACCTTGGCCGTCGTCACGGTCATCAGGGCCGAGGCGATGTGGCTGTAGCGGCCGCCGGGCGCATAGCATCCCGCCGCCTGGCAGGGGATCGCCTTCTGCCCGGCGATCAGGCCCGGCGCGATCTCCACCTCCATGTCCTGAATGGTGCCTTTCTGCGCCTCGGCGAAGCGGCGGACGTTGTCCCAGGCGAAACGGATGTCGTCCTTGAGCTTTTTGGGCACCGCCTGCGCCGCCGCGTCGATCTCGTCGCGCGTGAGGACGACGTTGCCGTCGTAGCGGTCGAACTTGGCGGCGTAGCGCATCGCCGCGGCGTCGCCGCCGGCCTCGATCTCGTCGAGGATGGCCTGCACGGTCGCGCGCACGTCGCCCGCATCGTCGGTGGAGGTCTTGGAAGCCTTCTTGAGGTAGTCGACGGACATGAGCGCGCTCACCTGTAGATGTTTGGCAGCAGGACGGTGGAGATCGCGGGAAGATAGGCGATCATCAGCGTCACCAGCAGCATGAAGAAAACGAAGGGCACGGCGCGCGCGGCGATCTTCAGGATCGACTCGCCCGTCAACCCCGAGACGACGAACAGGTTGAGCCCCAGGGGCGGCGTGATGAAGCCCACCCCGAGGGCCGTGATCATCATGACGCAGAACTGGATCTCGTTCATCCCGATCTCGTCCGCCAGAGGCTTGAGGATCGGGGCGAGGATCACGATGTTCGGCGTGGTCTCCATCACGCAGCCGGCGGCGATCAGGATGGCGATCATCAGCAGGATCAGAAGATAGGGGTTTTCCGTCAGCGAGGTCACGGCCAGGACGAAGCCCTGCGGCACGCCCATGGCGGCCATGGTCTGCGCCAGAGGCAGCGACATGGCGATGATCGGCAGGATCACGCCGTTGACCTTGGCGGAGCTGACCATCATCGCCGGAAAGTCCGACAGTCGCAGCGTGCCCAGAAGAAAGCCCAGGAAAATCGTGATGACGACCGCGGTCGCCCCCGCCTCGGTCGGCGTGAGGCGGCCGGAGAAGATGCCCCAGAAGATCACGCCGGGCACGAGGAACGCGTACCAGCCGTCCTTCAGCGCGCGGCCCAGATTGCCGAGCCATTGGGCGGTGGAGATCATGCCCCCGCCCTCGTAGGCGTAACGCCGGTTGACCACGGTGTTGGTCACCAGAATCGACGCCAGGATCAGGATCCCGGGGATCAGCGCCGCCTGAAACAGGGTGGAGGCGGAAATGCCCAGCACCAGCCCGATGACGATGTAGGCGATGGAGGGCGGGATGAGGATGCCCGTGCAGGCCCCCGCGGCCACCAGCGCGCAGGCGTAGGGCCGGGGATAGCCGCTTTCGACCAGCCGGTCGATCGTCATGCGCCCGACCGCCGCCGCGCCCGCCGCGTCGGAGCCTGAAATGGCCGAAAACATGCCGCAGACCAGAACCGTGGCGGAGCCGAAGCCCCCCTTGGCCCAGTTGGTCAGCGCCTCCGCCACGTCGAGGAACTTGCGCGACAGCCCGGTGCGCACCAGCACGTCGCCGGTCAGGATGAAAAGCGGGACCGCGGTCAGGGCGAAATGGTCGATGCCGTCGAACAGGCTCTCGCCCAGCAGCGACAGCGGCAGCACGTCGGAGACGAGCAGCATCGTCACCGCCGAGACGCCGATGGCCGCCCAGACGGGCACGGCGAGGGCGATCAGGATCACGAAGAGGATGACGGGACCGTAGAAGTCCCAGCCGATGACCGCGGCCTCCTGTTCCAGCTGGCTCCAGAGCATGGCGCGCCTCCCTCAGTCGAACAGCCGCTCGCCCTCGAATACGGGGCGGCCTGCGCGCAGGTCCGCCACGTCTCGGGCGAGCGATTGCACAAGGCGGAAGATCATCAGCGAGAAGCCGATCGGCACCGCGGCGAGGAACCAAACCATGGAGAGGCGAAGCCCGTGGCTGACCGAACCGAACTTCCACGACACGCCCACGGTCTCCATCGACCACCAGACGGCGAGGACCGCGACGCCCAGCATCACCAGGTCGCCGAAGATGTAGAGCACGGCCTTGGCGGTGGCGCCGACATAGTTGAAGAGCACGTCGATGCGGATATGCGCACGCTCGCGCACCGCCGCCGCCGCGCCCACCCAGGCCAGGTAGATGAAGGCGTAGCGCACGATCTCTTCGCCCCAGATGGAGGAATAGGCGAAGACCTCGCGCCGGATCACCTCGACCGCCATGGTTGCGACGAGCAGGGTGTAGAAGACCAGCAGCGCCCAGCGCTCGGCGTTTTTGTTCAGCGTCTCGAACATGCCTGCTCCTTGCCCCGAGGCGAGGCCCCGGACGGCGGCCTGACGATCGGATCGAAAGCGGATCGGGCCGGGCGCGTTCGGCGCCCGGCCCGCGAGGGGTCGGGGATCAGGCGTCGTGGACGATCAGGCGGCCCTGGGTGTTCGCCGCCTCCGCCAGCTTGTCGAAGTCGGCCATGGAGCCGGCGAGCTCCGTCTTGAACGCGTTCCACTCGTCGCGTTGGTAGCCGCCGGCGGCCTCCCACTCGGCCAGCTGATCGGACGAGAGGGAATGGAACTCCACGCCCGACTTGCGCAGCTCCGACATGGCGAAATTGCGGGCCGCCGGCACCTTGGCGAGGTTCTGCTGCGCCGTGATCTCGGACGCGAACTCGATCCCCTCCTGCACGTCTCCGGGCAGACCGTTGAACCACTCGAGGTTGCAGGAGAACACTTGGCTGTCCGGCACCGCCTGGGTGAAGGTGACGTGGGACAGGATGTCCTTGAAGCCGAAGACGTAGAGGGCGCCCACGGACGGATCGAGCGCATCGGCGACGCCCTGCTTGATGGCCGAGGGCGTCTCGCCCCAGGCCACAGGCGTCGGGTTGGCGCCGACCATGCGGTAATACTGCTGCAGCATCTTGGAGCCGGGGACGCGGAACTTCACGCCATCCAGATCGCCGGGCGTCAGCACCGCGCCGGCGCCGCCCTTGCGCACCGCCACGACGCGCGGATCGATGACGATGTAGTAGAGCGGCTTGAACCCGCGCGCCTCGACCATCGGCGTGACGGTCGTGTTCCAATGGCCGGAGGTGACCAGGTTCACGAATTTCTGGTTGGCGCCGCAAAGGTAGGGAAGGTTGATCAGGTCGACCACCGGCGCGAAGGGCGCGAAGTTCGACAGCGAGTGCTGCGCCGCCTGGATCGTGCCGCCCTGCACCTTCTGCGCCAGCGCCCCGCCGGCGCCCAGCTGCCCGCCCGCGGCCAGCTTGACGTAGACCTTGCCGCTGGTGGCGTTCTGGATGTTCTCTTTGAAATCCAGCTGCATGATCGGGTAGCTGCGGTCCGCCGTCAGAACGTAGGCGGTCGCGATGGTCATGACGTGGTCGGCGGCGGCCTCGCGCTCGGCCTCTTCCTTGCGGGTCTGGGCGACCGCTTCGGTGGACCACAGCGTGCCGGCGGCGCCGGCGACCATGGCTGCGGTGAAGCCGCCGGTTCCGGCAAGCTTCATGAAATTGCGCCGCTCCATCGATCTGATGTCGGCCTTCGTCTTCTCGTCCATGTTCGGACTTCCTCCCTGGGGTTGCGCCGTCATTGCGGATCGCGACCGTTCTTTTCGGCCGCTTCTCGGGCCAGAACGCCGATCACGAACAGGATCGCGGCGGCGAACAGCATGAGCATTTCGGGAACGTCGCCCAGCACCGAGCCGGCGCCGAAGGCGCCGAGGGCGACGTTGCCGAAGAATGCGGAAAACAGGATGAGCGCGCCCAGAAGGGCGGTTCCGCCGGAGCGGCCCATTGGCGTCTCCTCCCATCGACGCTGCGGCGTTGAGTCGCCGCGTTGCCGAACACTCTAGGCGAACGACCGCGGCATGCAAGCGCTTACATGCGGCCAGCGAACCCGGGCTTCCCTTGCGTCCCGCGCCGGCAGGCTCCATCGACGGTCGGCATGAAGCCGTTGCCGACCCTCGCCGACGTCGCGTGCCTGGCCCAGGTGTCCACCGCGACGGTCTCGCGCGTTCTGAACGCGCCCGACCGGGTGCGGGAGGAGACGCGGCGGCGCGTGCAGGAGGCGGTCGCGCAGCTGGGCTACACGCCGAATTTCGGCGCGCGGGCGCTGGCGTCGAACCGCACGCGGACCGTCGGCGCCGTGATCCCCACCATGGAAAACGCGATCTTCGCCCGCGGCCTGCAGGCGCTGCAGGAGGAACTGGCCCGCGCCGACGTGACCCTGCTGGTGGCGACGTCGAACTACGATCCCGCGCGGGAAGAGGCGCAGATCCGCACGCTGCTCGGCCGCGGCGTGGAGGGCCTCGTGCTGATCGGCGAGGAACGCGAGGCGCATGTCTACGACCTGATCCGCCAACGCGGCATCCCCGCGGTGCTGGTCTGGACGTGGCGGGCCGACTGCCCTTGGCCCTGCGTCGGCTTCGACAACCGCGCGTCGGCGCGCAGCATCGCCGAACGGGCCCTCGCGCTGGGCCATCGCCGCATCGCCATGATCGCCGGCGTCACGGCCGGCAACGACCGCGCCCGCCAGCGCGTGGAGGGCGTGCGGGAAGCGTTGGAGGCCGCGGGCCTTCGCCTCGACGGCGATCTGCTGGTGGAGGCCGAATACAGCCTCGCCGCCGGCCGCGACGCCGCGCTGGGCCTGCTGGCGCGCCGGCCCAGGCCGACCGCGCTGGTCTGCGGCAACGACGTGCTGGCGGCAGGCGCGGTGGCCGCGGCGCGCGAGGCGGGGTTGGACGTGCCCGGCGACGTGTCGGTCTCAGGCTTCGACGACATCGACCTGGCGAAAGTGGTCTATCCGCCCATCGCCACGGTGCACGTCCCGCATCGGCGCATGGGCCTGTCTGCCGCGCGCCTGCTGCTGGCGCTCGACGCGGGCGAACGTCGTCCCGAGAGCCGCCGCTTCGATACCGAAATCGTCGAGGGCGGTTCTCTCGGCCCGGCGCCGGCGGAGCGGTGATCCCGCTCAACGCCCCTGAGTCAGAAGCCAGTCGAGCATGGCCGCCGTGGCCGGCTTGCCGGCCGCCTTGCGCGCGCTCGTCACGAAGTAGCCCGTGCCCGGACGCAGCTCCGCCTCCGACCAGCGCGCCAGCGTGCCGTCGTCGACCAAGGCCTGAGTGATGGAGCGCCATCCGAGCATCAGCCCGCGCCCGTCGCCCGCGGCCTGCACCGCCTGCACGTAGTTGTCGAAGGAGACGCCGCGGATGTCCCGCCGGCCGGCCCCGGTCGCCTGAAAGTAGTCCGGCCAGCCGACCCAGTTGCGATTCTCCGGGCTTCGCACATGGATCAACGGCGCCTCGGTCAGGTCCCGGCCCTGCGCGCGCAGGTCGGCGACCAGGTCCGGCCGGCCGACCGGACAGATCACCTCGTCGAACAGGCGCGTGGTTTGCCCATCCGTCCAGGCCCCGGCGCCGTAGCGCAGGGCGAGGTCGATGTCGCCGGTCAGGCTGGGCAGGTCGTTGGGCGGGGCCTGCACGTTGACCACGATCCCGGGATGGTCGCGGTAGAAGGCGGGCAGGCGC
>JBCBYE010000024.1:0-15392 GCA_039816075.1 Pseudomonadota bacterium
CGGGAGAACCGCGGTTTCGACCGGCGTCGCGTCGCCTGCCGTGTCGGCCGCGCGTTGATCTTGAAGCGCCGGACCGGTCAAGCCCGCCGCGTCGGCGAGGGTCGGTTGCGCCCGCGTGCTGGAACCCTCTCCGTCTTTGCCTTGGGCGAACGACTCCTCGGTTTCAGTCGGAGCCGTGGTTTCCGTGGCGACGTTGGTTTCGACGTTGCTTGAGGCCGGACGGATCCGAGGCTCCGCCGTTTCGGCCTCGACCGATTCGGATTGATCCTTCGCGAGAGCCGCCTTCGGAGACTCGCGTTCAGCCTCGGTCGACGCGTCGCCGATCGGGGCCTTGTCGCTCTGGGCGTCGCCGGGCGCTTTGCGCAAGCTTTCCGCGAAGTCGTCGCCGTCGGCGGCCTTCGCCTTGTCGGCCTTGCGGTCCTGGGGCGTGTTGGTCTTGGAAGCGGCGCCATCCGTGGGGGTCACGGGCGCCAGGGCGAGGTGCAGGCTCATATCGTTCCGTCCGCTTCTGCGTTCGGGGCGATGTATGCGCGCAAGTGGTTACCGATCATTTACCGCAATCGGCGACAAGCCGGTCATGGACATCAACACCTCTCTCCTCGCGTCTGCGGCGGCGAACTCGCCCCGCGCCGCGACCCCCGAGCCCGGCGACGTCCGCCGCGCTGCGGAGGATTTCGAAGCGGCGTTTCTCGCCGAAATGCTCAAGCACACCGGCCTCGGCGAGACGCCCGAAGGCTTCGGCGGCGGATCCGGCGAAGACGCGTTCGGCAGTCTTCTGGTGCGGGAACAGGCTCAGCTCATGGCCGAGCGCGGCGGCATCGGCCTCGCGGACGCCATCGAACAGGCGCTGCTGCAACGCGGAGCGCGCGGATGAGCGCCCGTCGGATCCGGCGCGCGTTTCGGGCGTTGGAGGACGAGCGACGCATGCTGCTGCGCGGCGACCTCGCGGCGCTTGGCAAGGGCGCGGAGGCGCGACGCGCGGCTTTGTCGGACGTGCTGGCGGCCGGCGCGGAGGCAACGCCCGAAACCCTGGGCGCCCTTCGCGAAGCGGCGGAGCGGAACGCTAGACTGCTGCAGGCGGCGATGTCCGGTCTGCGCGACGCGCAAGACGACATCGTCAGGAGAACCGCGGATAGGCGGCGAATCGGCTATGGGCCGACAGGACGTCCCACGACGTTGGCGGCCGGGCCGGGCCGGGAGCGCAGAGCTTGATGGGAAGCTTCGTCGCGACGCCGGCTTGATGTGCAGCGGCCGCAGCGAAAAACCCGGCTGCGACAGGCTGTCGGCACTGCCCGACGGCGCTGGACAGGCTGAAGCAACGCAAGCTCAAGACGTGTACCGGCGACCTAAGCGCCTTTGCGCCGTCAGGCGCTCGACAGGATCAGCGATTGGGCGGCCCCACCGCCGAGACCGCCCGACAACAGCGTCAACGCGGTCGAGCCAGGCGTGATCGCGGTCGCTCCGTTCTGAGAAGCGTCGCGGATCACATAGCGACGCACGACATCGTCCAGAATCGCGGGATCGCTCAGGTCTGCCAGGGACTCCACGCCGAACGTAGCGCGCATTCGATCGCCGATCTCCTGGTTCTGCAAATCGACATCCAGCTGCGCGAATTCCGACGGCAGACCGAGGGCGCCCTCGACGACCTCGCGCAGCGGGAGATCGCCCAGCACGGCGAACCAGCCCGCATCCTCCGCTCCCCCGGCGGAGGCGAGCCTCGCCAACTCGCGGCGGGCGTTGAGCGCCAGCCGGAGGGCCGGGTCGCTCTCGCCCACCGCGATCTCGAAGCGGCGGTCATTGTAGCTTTCGACGACCCGCTCGGCGAAGTCGGGCTCGAGGATGCGGGGCCCCAGGATGGAGCCGTATCCGAACGCCTCGGCGAACTCTCGGTAGCGTCGATCCACGAGGCGGTTCACGAAACTGCCGGGATCGCTCAGATCGCTCTCCAGAACGCGCTGCACGAACGCGCCTTTGCCGATCTCCTCTTCGAGACCGAAGGCGGTCAGCGCCACCTCGAGCACGCGCCGGTCGGCCACCAGATCCGCGGGCTCGACCATGCGCGAAACGTTCTCGCGAAAGTACGCCGTCTCGCGCGCCAGGTCGGAGCGGTTCGAAAAAACCTGCCTCTGCGTGTCTTCCACGCGCTGAAGCAGCGCCCAGCCGGCGCCGCCGCTCAGCGGGATCACCGGCGAGAAGGTCATGCGCCGGCGGCCTCCATCAGGCGTGCCTCGCGCGGCAGCAGCGCACGAAGGGACTTGAGAGTCTGATAGAAGCGGGCGTCGCGCACGTGTTCGGTGGCTTCATCCAGCCGGCCGCGGCTGTCCGCGTCGACGAAGACCTGGCTCAGCTGCTCGATGCCCAGCAGCAGCTGGCGCCGCGCTTCGGCCGGATCGGCCTCTCCGGCGAGGGCGAGCTGCGCGATGTAGCAGACCCGGCGGACGGGCGTCGTCGCCTCGTCCGGATGGATCGCGTCGCGCAGTCGCAGCACGTTGGCGTCGGGCGTCAGGATGTTGAGGCGGCTGCGACGAGGGCCGTTTTCCAGCACCACGCCATTCACCATGACGCGCTCTCCTGGGCCCAGCTTGAGGATCAATCCAGGCATGTCAGGCGCCCCCGGTCTGGCCGCGAAGGCCGCGCATCAGCGCGGCGTTCACGTCGATGAGAGGACCGGCCTCGGCCTTGCCGGACAGGACCCGCGCGCTGTGGCCCCGCACGAAGCCGGCGAGCGAGACGATGCCGGCGCGAAGCGTGTCCGGCAGGCGGTTTTCGTCGGACGCGGCGTCCATGGCGAGCGCCGTCCAGAGGCGCTGGTTGTCGTGGAGCGCCTCGGCGAGGCGGGCGAAGGCTTCGGGCGCGCCCTCGTCCTTGGCCTTGGACGCGGCCGACAGGCGGCGCGTCGCCTCGGCGAAGACGCGGTACTCTGCCTGCCTGGGCGTGAGGACCGCATCGCGGGGGTCGGCATAAGCGGTGGCGGGCGAAGGCATCGGCGTTCCTCGTCGGGGGCGTCGGCTTGGCCGGTCCGCCCCGTTTCGCAGCGGCGCCCAAGGCGGCCGTCGCGCATGCTTTCTCGTTCGTCTCAGGCGGCGGAGACCGGCCTTCGGCCGTGCATCCCATGCGCCGCGGGCGAGCGGAGGGCCGGCGAGCCGGCCCCCCGTCGTCAAGCGCTTATCGGAACAGCGCCAGAACGTTCTGCGGCGCCTGGTTGGCGATCGACAGGGCCTGAACGCCCAGCTGCTGCTGAACCTGCAGGGCCTGCAGACGGGCCGAGGCCTCCTCCAGATCCGCGTCCACCAGGGCGCCGATGCCGGACGTGAAGGCATCGGTCAGGCGGGACACGAAGTCGGACTGGATGTCGATCCGGCCTTCGACCGAACCGAATTCAGCCGCGGAGTCGATCGAGGTCTGGATCAGGCTCTCGATGTTGGCCAGCGCGCGCTCCGCGCCTTCCAGCGTGCTCACGTCGATGCCGGCCAGGCCGACCAGACCGCCGGACGCCGTGCCGCCCGAACCGTCGTCCGTGGTCAGCGCCACGGTCGCCGCGTTGTCGTTGTCGATCTGGATCGTCGGCGGCGTCGAAGTCGGGTCGTTGGACGTGTTGACCTTGACCTCGATGCCCGCGAGGCCCCCAGCATCGATCACGCGCTTCAGGCCCAGCGCCACGTCGTTCAGCGTGTCGCCGTCCTTGGCCACGTAGTCGAAGTTCTGACCGTCGAGCGAGATGCGGAAGCCGTCGCCCTCGTTGACCACGCCGCCGATGTTGCCGGCGCCGCCGAGCGAGATCGTCTCGGCCCGCGCGACCAGCGTGCCCTCGGCGCCCGCGGCCAGAGCCGCCTGCGCGCCGCCGGCGTCGGGGTCGACCACGACGGTCGTGGTGCCCGAGGAGCCCTGGATCGCGATGGAGTCGAACTTGTTGGTCGAGGTGACGGTGATCACGCCCGCCGCGGTCACGGCGGCGGTGGCCCCTTCGACGCCCAGGGTCGACAGACCCGCGGCGACGATGTCGTCGAGATCGGCGATCGCGACGGCGGCGCCCGTGTTGTTGGTGTAGGTGAACTGCTGATCGGCGAAGTCGATGGTCAGCGTGTCGCCGATGCCGAGGTTGGTGGCGATGGTCACCGTGGCGTCGTTGCCGGCGTTGGACAGCGTCGCGGTGCCGTTGACGGTGTAGGCGCCGTCGTCGGCCACGGTGCCGATCCGCTGGATGGCGTTGGCGGTCTGGATCGTGCCGGAATCATCGGTCAGGCTCTGACCGCGGAACGTGATCTGGCCCGAGGAAACGTTGCCGGCGCCGTCGCGGTCCAGCGACGACAGGATGTTGGTCTCGTCGAAGTTGTTGACGATGTTCTTGCCGTTGAACTGCGCGGCGCCGACCACCGACGTGATCTGGTCGCGAAGCGCGGCGATGTCCGTCTGGATCTTGGCGCGGTCGACGTTCTCTTCCTGCGCGGAGACGATCTTGCCCTTGATTTCGGTCAGCAGCTCGGTCGTCGTCTCGGCGGCCTGACGGCCCACGGCGACGGTGGAGGCGCCGAGCGAGAGCGACTCGGAAATGCCCTTGAAGCCCTTCACGTCGGACTGCATGACCGCCGAGATGGCCCAGACGGCGGCGTTGTCTTTCGCGCTGCCGACCTTCTTGCCGGTCGAGATCTGGCTCTGGACGTTCTCCAGGTTGCCGCTGATCTGGTTGAGAGTCTGAAGCGCGACCATCGCGCTGTTGTTCGTCAGAATGCTGGCCATTGGCTCAGTTCCCCTTTTCGACGACGTTTCGCCGCCCCGATTTCATACGCCGGCCGGTGCTCCCGTCCGGAAGGAGCGTCGTTCTGACGATCTCGGCGGCGCGGGTCTCGACCCGGTCGCCTCGGTCCGTTCTCGAACCGCGGGGCCGTTGTGACCGCTAAATCTGAACGGGGACTTTCAATTTCAGACCCATTCCGGGGCGGAAGAGCCTTGAATACCTAGAATTATCGGTTTCGCGCCGCGGGAGCGGACCGCTCCAGGGCCTTGGCCAGGCGCGCGAACGCATCGTCCGGATCGGGCGAGGCGGCGGTGCAGAAGGCCTCGAGCGCGGGGTGAAGGCGCAGGGCCCGATCCGCGTCGGGATCGGCCCCGCTTTGCCACAAACCGGCCTGCAGCATCGGCTCGGCCCGTTCGCGAACGGCGGAGATGCGGCGCGCTTCGGCGATCAGCTCGAGCTCGGCGGGCGCGGCGCAGCCCGGCAGGGCGCGCGATACGCTGCGTCCCACGTCGACGGCGGGGAATCGCCCGCGCTCCGCGATCTCTCGCGACAGGACCACATGACCGTCGAGCAGGCCTCGGGCCATGTCGGCCACCGGCTCGTCCATGTCCGACCCGGCGACGAGAATCGAGAAGACCGCGGTGATGTCTCCTTCGCCCTCGGGACCCGGGCCGGCGCGCTCGGCCAGCTCCGCCAGCATCGCCGAGGTCGAGGGCGGATAGGCGCGCAACGACGGCGGCTCGCCGGCGGTCAGAGCCACTTCTCTGTGGGATTCGGCGAATCGAGTGAGCGAGTCCATCAACAGAAGGACATGGCGTCCCTCCGCCCGCAGCCGTTCCGCCGCCGCCATGGCCGTCCAGGCCGCGCGCCGCTTTTCCAGGGGCGATCGGTCGGACGTGGCGCAGATCACGGCGGACCGCGCGAGGCCATCGGGCCCGAGCACGCTTTCCACGAAGTCGCGCGCCTCGCGCCCGCGCTCTCCGATCAAGGCGATCACCGCGCAATCGGCCTGCACGCCCCGCGCGAAGGAGGCCAGAAGCGTCGACTTGCCCACGCCGGAACCCGCGAACAGGCCGATGCGCTGTCCGCGCACCAGCGGCAAGAGCGTGTCGAACAGGCTGAGCCCCGTGGCGAGCCGCGGACCGAGCCGCCGTCGCTCCATCGGCGCGGGAGGCGAGGCGCGCAGCGGCGCCGCCTCGCCCTGAGGGGCCGGGCGGCCGTCGAGCGGCTTGCCGAACGCGTCGAGCACCCGCCCCAGCCAGCCCGCGCAAGGTCTCGGGCCGCGATCCGGCGTCAGCTCCACCGCATCGCCCAGACCGATGCCGAGCGCCGAGCCATACGTCATGGCGGTGGCCAGCCCGTCCTCGAGCGCAACGATTTCTCCATCGGTCGAGACCTGCCCCTCGCGGTCGGACACCCTGATGCGGTCGCCAAGGCGCGCCACGGGCGCCAGCCCCTCGATGCGCAGGGCGCCCTGTCCCGCACGCGCCACGCGTCCGATTCGGCGGCGGACCGGCGCATCGCGCAGATCGGCGGCGAGTTGGCTCAAATCCAAGACGTTTCCCTTCTGGGTCGTGGGCCGTTGGTTACGAGTTGCTAACCCTCGGCGGTTAACTCCCGGTTTCGAAGGCAACGCTTCGGAGGAGAATCCCCGTGAACGGCGGTTTGCAGATAATGTCTCTGGCGGAGGCGCTGGCCGGCTACGCGTCGGCCCGTCAATCGCTTCTGGCGCGCAATGTGGCCCATGCCGACACGCCCGGTTGGCGGGCGCTGGACATGACGCCCTTTTCCCAGACCTTCGCCGCGGAAACGGCGGTCGCGGACGGTTTGGCGTTTCGCGCCAACGCCACCCGCGCCGGCCATGCGGCGCCTGGCGATCTGGGCGGGGCGGAAAGCACCGAGGCCGCGATCATCGGCTCGGTCTCGCCCAACGGCAACACGGTGTCGGTGGAGGATCAGATGGTCCGCGCCGCCCATACCAAGATGCAGCACGAACTGGCGCTCGGCGTCTGGCGCAAATCGCTGGACATCCTGCGCGCCAGCCTCGGCCCGCCGCGATGACGCCGGCGGCCTGAGACCCTGTCTTGACCCCTTCGGAACGGGAGAAACCCATGTCCGACCTACTGTCCGCCATGTCGGCCTCGGCCAGCGGCATGAACGCTCAAAGCACCCGCCTGCGGCTGAGCGCCGAGAACATGGCCAACGTGGACACGCCCGGCTACCGGCGAAAGCTGGTCCCGTTCGAAGCGCTGGACGCCGAACGGGCCGGGGGCGCCGCGGTGCGCACCGGCCGCATGCAGCTGGCCGAGGGCGATCTGCCCCGCGTGTTCGACCCCGCGCATCCCCTCGCCGACGAGGAGGGCTACTACGAGGGCTCGACGGTGAACCTCATCGTCGAAATCGCCGACGCGCGCGAGGCGCAGCGCAGCTACGAGGCCAATCTTCGGCTTCTCGACCAGGCCCGGCAGATGAACCAGGGCCTGCTCGAGCTCATGCGCCGCTGATCCGTTTCCACCCAGATCCGGCGCCGAAGCGCGCCGACTGATCCCCCCCAGCAACAAGGAGAATCCTTGATGTCGATCGACTCCTCGACCGCCGCGCGCTTCTACCGCGCCAGCAGCGACATGACCGCCCCCGCGGATATCGGCGGCGGCGGCGCCTCCGCCGGCCCCGATCTGCGCGGCGCCGCCGCCAGCTTCGTCGAAACCATGCGCGCCGGCGAAACCACCGCCACCGCAGGGCTCGCCGGCCAGGCGGATGCGCAGTCGGTGGTGACCGCGCTCGCCTCCACCGAAATGGCCGTGCAGACCGCCGTCACCCTGCGCGACCGCGTGGTGGAGGCCTATCAGGAGATCCTGCGGATGCCCGTCTGAAGGGCCGGTCGCATGACCGAAGCGCAGATCATGGATGCTTTGAGGCTGGCCCTGTGGGCCGGCTTCGTCGCTTCGCTCCCCATCCTGATGGTGGCCCTCATCTCCGGCGTGAGCGTCGGCCTTCTGCAGGCGCTCACCTCCATTCAGGAGATGACGTTGACCTTCGTGCCGAAGCTCGCCGCCATCGCCGTGACCTTCTGGCTGTCCATGGGCTTCATGTCCGCCGCCTTCGAAGGACTTTGGCGCGAGGCCGTGATCCCTCTGGTCGCGAGCGGCGGACGATGAAAGCGGCATGGACGACCTGTCTCGCCGCGGCCGGCATCGTCGTGCTCGCGGCGACGGCCGCGCAGGCCTCCGCCGCGCAAGGGCCGGACGCGCTCACTTCGGCGGAGGCCGACAGGCTTTCGAGCATCTGCGACGCCGTCGCGCGACGCGCCGCCGAAGCCGAAGGCGTGCCGGAGGACCTCATGCGCGCCATTTCGCTGGCTGAAACCGGCCGAGGACTCGACGGCCGGCATCGCCCCTGGCCCTGGACCGTGAACATGGAGGGCGAGGGCCGCTGGTTCGCCGATCCGGACGCCCTGCTCGCCTGGGTGAACCGGCGCCGCGCCGAGGGCGCGCGCAGCTTCGATCTGGGCTGCTTCCAAGTGAACCATCTTTGGCATGGGGAGGCCTTCGAGTCGCTCGAGGCGATGCTGGACCCCCTGCCCAACGCGCTCTACGCTGCGCGATTCCTGAAAACGCTTCATGCGGAAAGCGGATCTTGGGAGACCGCCGCGGGCCACTACCATTCGCGCACGCCCGCGCTCGCCGATCGCTATCGCCGCCGCGTGCTGCAGATCCGCACCGCCCTCGGCCCCGCGCCGCAGGGCGACGTCCCAGGCGTGGATGTGGCGCTCGCGCCCCCCGCCGATCCGGGCCGGCGCCCGCCCCGCCGCGCGGCGGGGGGCGAGCGGCCGCCGCTCGACTACTCCCGCCGCGTGACGCCCGACGGAGCCGGCGGCCTGTCCCTGATGCTCGCCGGCCTCGCCGCGGCGCAGGGCCGCCTCATCGGTCCGCCCCGCTCGACCCTCATCGCGCCGAGCGACGCCGCCGCCGGCGGCCTGCTGCGTCGGGCGCGACCCCTGGTGGAGGCGCCCAAGCGATGAGCGGCACCGACATACGCGCGCTGTTCCAACCAACGGTCATGCTCTCGCTGGCGCTGCTGGCGGTGATCTCCATGATGATCCTGCCGATGCCGGCCTGGGTCCTCGACGTGGGTCTCGCCATCTCGTTCGGCCTCGCGATCCTGATCTTCACCAACACGCTCTTCATCGAACGTCCGCTGGATTTCTCGGCCTTCCCCACGGTGCTCCTCGCCTCCCTGATGCTGAGGCTGAGCCTGAACGTCAGCTCCACCAAGCTGATCATCGGCCAGGGCCACGAGGGCCCCGGCGCCGCGGGCGGGGTCATCGAGGGCTTCGCGATGTTCGTGATGGGGGGCTCCGTCTATCTGGGGCTCGTGGTCTTCGGCGTCCTGCTGATCGTCAACTTCATCGTCATCACCAAGGGCGCCGGGCGCATGGCCGAGGTGGGCGCCCGCTTCGCCCTCGACGGCATGCCGGGCAAGCAGCTCGCCATCGACAGCGACATGGCGGCCGGCGCTATCACTCACGAAGAGGCCCGGGCGCGGCGCAAGATGGAGCAGGAGGAGACCACCTTCTTCGGCTCGCTCGACGGCGCCTCCAAATTCGTGAAGGGCGATGCGGTGGCGGGTCTGCTGATCACCCTTCTGAACCTGGTGATGGGACTGGCCATCGGCGTGCTCGCCCATGACATGCCCCTCGGTCAAGCCTTCGAAACCTATGCCATTCTGACCGTCGGCGACGGGCTCGTCAGCCAGATCCCCGCGGTGATCATCTCCATCGCCACCGCGCTGCTGCTGGCCAAGGGCGGCCTGCTGGGCTCGACCGATCGCGCCCTCATGGACCAGCTCGGCGGCTTTCCGCGCGCGCTGGGGACGGTGGCCGCGCTGATGGCGGCCTTCGCGCTGGCGCCCGGACTGCCCATGGCGCCGTTTCTCGCCGGCGCCGCGCTGCTCGGCGGCGCGGCCTGGTTCGTGGAATCCCAACGCGCCCGCCGCGCCGCCGAACCGGCGCAGGCGGAGGACGCCCCGGTCGAACCGGCCCAGCGTCCGCTCGGCGACATGCTGGACGTGGACGAGATCCATGTGGAGTTCGCGCCGGATCTGGTGCCCTCGGTCATGGACGACGCCTCGGGCCTCGGCGCGCGCATCGCCAACATGCGCAGCCATCTGGCGCAGGCCTACGGCCTCGTGATCCCGGAGATCCGCCTGACCGACGACGCCGGCCTGACCCCGGGCGAATACGTGATCCGCATTCAGGGCGTAGAGACAGCCCGCGCCGCCGTCAGGCCCGGGCAGGCCTTGGCGCTCATCGGCGACGCGGGCGACGACGCCCCCGAGGGCGAAGACGTCAAGGAACCCGTCTACGGCGCCCCCGCCCGATGGATCGATCCGGAGCGGCAGGAGGACGCGGCCCTGCTGGGCCTGCCCGTCGTCGCCCCGGCCGAGGTGGTGGCCACGCATCTGCTTGAAACGATCAAGACCCATTTCGGCCGGCTCTTCTCGCGGCGGGCGCTGCGCAAGCTTCTGGATTCGTTCTCGGAAGTCACGGATCCGGCGCGGGCGGAGGCCAACCGCCGCATCCTCGACGAGTTCATCCCCGACAAGGTCCCCGTCGATCTGCTGCAGTCCGTGCTGCGCCTTCTGCTCGAGGAACGCGTATCGATCCGCAACCTTCCGCTGGTGCTCGAAGCGGTCGCCGAAGCTCGCGGCGCCGGCCTGCAGGACCCGGAGGCGATCGCCGAGCATGTGCGGCGGCGTCTGGGCTTTCAGATCGTCGCGGAGATGACGGAGGCCGACGGTCTGCTGCCCCTCGTTCAGGTCGGCTCCGACTGGGAGGACGTCTTCGCGGCGCACGACCGGGACGGCGACGTCGCTCTGCCCCCGTCGGAGTTCAATCGGCTGGCGGCGGCGGTGTCGGACAAGGTCGCCAAGGCCGGGGCCGAGGGCCGCTATCCCGCGGTGGCCACCACGGCGCGGCGACGGCGCTTCCTGCGAACGGTGCTCAGCTCCAAGGGCGTGCGCAATCCGGTCCTGTCGTTCGAGGAGATCGGCTCGAACGCCCGTCCGGCGCTGCTCGGCGTGGCCTGATCGGGTGGAAAACGACGACGCCCTCGACGCTCTGGGTGACCTGTTCGGCCGCATCGCCGCCAATCTGGGCTTCGCGGAGGAGTCCGTCTGGGTCGCGCTCGCCGTGTTCGTACGTGTGGGGGCGGTGTCGGCCATGCTGCCCGGCTTCGGCGAGCAGGTGCTGCCGGCCCGCCTGAAGCTGGCGGCGGCGGTCGCCTTCACCGCGGCGATCTGGCCGGCGGCCGCTCCCCTCGCCGCGCCGGCGGCGGAGGCGGCCTCCCGCTCCATCGGCGGCGTCGTGGGCCTGATCGCGAGCGAGGCGGTGATCGGCCTGATCCTCGGCCTCGGCGTGCGTCTGATGGTGATGGCGCTGCAGATCGCCGGCTCCATCGCCGCGCAGTCCACCGCCGTCGCGCAGGTGCTGGGCGCGAACGCCACGCCCGATCCCATGCCGGCGATCGGCGCGATCCTGACGCTCGGAGGAATCGCGTTGGCCATGGCGGCGGGGCTGCACGTGAAGGCCGCGGCCATGCTGATCGGCTCCTACGCGGCGCTGCCGGCGGGGGCCACGCCCCTGGCCGGCGACGCCGCCGCCTGGGCGACGTCGCGCGCGGGGCACATCCTGGGCCTCGCATTCGCGCTCGCGGCGCCCTTCGCGGCCGCGTCGTTCGTCTACAACCTCGCGCTCGGCGCCATCAACCGGGCCATGCCGGCGTTGATGGTGGCTTTCGTGGGCGCGCCCGCCATCACGGCAGGCGCGTTGCTTCTGCTCTGGGCCGCGGCGCCCGAGATGCTGACCCGGTGGAGCGAGGCGCTCGACATCGCCTTGATCGACCCGTTCGGTCCGGGGGGCTGAGCCTTGGCCGAACAGAACGCCTCGGGCGGCGGCGAAAAAACCCATGACCCGACGCCGCGCAAGCTGGAGGAGGCGCGACGTCGCGGAGACGTCCCCAAATCCGCCGACGTGGCGGCGGCGGCGGTCTATCTCGCCATTCTTGTCGCTGCCGTTGCCTTCGGCGCCGATGCGGCGTCCCGCTCCGGCGAAGTGCTCGCAGGTCTGCTCGGCGGCGCCGATCGGCTGGAAGGCCGGATCGCAGGTCCTGGCGGCGGCGAGATGCTGGGGGCCATCGCGCGTCAGGCCCTGATGCCGCTCGCGCCTTTCGTTCTCGGCCCGGCGGCGGCGGCTCTGGCCGCCTACGTCGCCCAGCGCGCCTTCGTGCCCGCGCTGGAAAAGATCGAACCCAAGCTGTCGCGCATCTCGCCGATCTCCAACGCCGGGCAGAAATACGGCATGGCCGGCATGGCGGAATTCCTCAAGGCCGCGATCAAGCTGACCGCGATCTCCATCGTGCTCGCCCTGGTCCTCGTCGCCGAGACCGATCGCATCCTGGGACTGGTGCGAATCGATCCGCGTCTCGTCGGGTCGGAAACCCTGCGTCTCGGCATGGCGCTGATGGCCGCGGTCGCAGCGGTCGCCGGCGTCGTGGCGGCGGCGGACTGGCTTTGGCAGCAATGGCATCATTCCAAGCGCCTGCGCATGTCGTTCCAGGACCTGCGCGACGAGGCCAAGACCTCCGAAGGCGACCCGCACCTCAAGGCCGAGCGACGGCGCCGCGCTCAGGGCATCGCGACAAACCGCATGCTGCTCGACGTGCCGAAATCCGATGTGATCATCGTCAACCCCACGCACTACGCCGTGGCGCTGCAATGGGACCGGGCGCGCGGCTCCGCCCCGGTCTGCGTGGCCAAGGGCGTCGACGAGGTGGCGCTCGCCATACGCGCGAGGGCCGCGGAGGCCGGCGTGCCGGTTCGCCGCGACGCCCCCGCCGCCCGCGCGCTTCACGACACGGTCGAGATCGGCGAAGAGATCCGACCCGAACACTACCGCGCCGTCGCCGCCGCCATCCGCTGGGCCGAGAGCATGCGGGCCTTGGCCCGCGAGCGCGGCTTTCAGAAGCGACCGAAACCGTGAGCGCGGCCGATCCACGGCTCTGGGACCGTCTCGCCTCGCTCGGCGCCCTTGCGGAACTGGCGCCTCTGGCCCGATTGGCCGATGCGACGCGGGCGCGGCGAGAGGTCGAGGACGCACTCTCCCGCGACGTTGCGCTGCTGCAGGAAGAGGCGGCATTGCCCGCGGAGGCCGGCGTCGAAACCTTGGCGATCGAGGCGCGCTGGCGGGGATTGCAGCAGGCGAGGATCGAGACGGGCAAAGCCCGGTTGCAGGAAGCGTTGGCATCGGAGGGGGCGGCGAGGGCCGCAGCCGCGGCCGCGGTCGGGCGCCGACGCTCGCTTGAGGCTCTGGGTGCAAGAGCGAAGCGTGAACGTCGCCGGCTGATCGGCGCCCGGCGCGAGCGCGACGGAGAACCCGGTTGAGACTTCTGTTCGTCGTGAGCGATTTCACGAAGGCATCGGCATGACCCTATGACTCTTTGACCTAACAAGGCTCGCAAGAATGCGCGAACTCAGTTCCAAATTTTGATTAAAAAGCATCTTTTCATTAAAAAATTCACGGTTAAAAATGTCTCCGACACAATTTCACCCCAGTGACTCGCACCGCATCAGCCCAAAATCTCGCATTAGGCCCTAATAAAGCGGATTTACAATTTGAAACAAAGCTTAAGCAGGGTATTTGCTCGAAGTCCAATTAGCGCAGCCGAAGGTTTTTCTCGCCGAGCGCCCTAAGGAAGTCGCCTTTCGCTGAACGCTTAAAGCTCCCCAAGGGCCGCCGACAGTCGCTACGTCCTGCCCCAAGCCCTGCGGTCAGCGAGAACGGCGCAGGGTGAACCGACGTCGCGGCTCTCCGCCGCATGGCCAGCCTGCCGGCCTCGCCAGCAGGACAAGGACCGCTGACTGCGTCGCGAAGCGCCGCATGTCGTCACGCAACAGCAGCTGCTCCACACGTCTGCCGGCCGAGGCGCCGCCAAGGCCAGCCCATGCAAGGCGAACCCTCCGGCCTCGGCGCGCCGCCGCCCCTTGCACGCGTCGAGCCGCGCCGGACGTCACGGCCCCGGATCTCTGGCGGTCCAGCCGGCGCCGTCGTTGCGCCAGATTTCGACGCCGGCGCCGCCGAAGACCACCAGGTCCGCCCCGCCGACGCCGCCGGTGAGGGCGACCTCCACGTCGAAGCCCTCGAAGCGCGCCGTCACGCTCCGCTCGCCGCCGGCGGACGACAGCACCCAGTGCCGGCAGCCCTGGGGGGAGCAATCCTGCGGGGACAGCGCCTGGATCAGCGCCTCGGCCGGAGGCGCGCCGTCGAGTTCGGCCACCCCCACCCGGAACGCATCGGGCAGCACGCCCACGCGCTCGCCCAACGACGCGGCCTGGCGGCGGTAGAACCACAGGAAGGCGGCCTCGGCTTCGGGCGGCATAGGGTCGTCGAAGGCGTACCAGTCGATGCCGCCGCCATCGCCCGGCACGGCGTCCCAATCGTCGAGCGGGTCGGCCAGGGGGTCGGCGTCGCCGAGATCTTCCTGGTAGGCGACGCCACCGAACTTGACCACGGCGGGCGCGTCGCCGCGCTCCAGCACCAGGTCGCGCCAGCCGTTGGTGGTGCTGGAGGCCAGGCGCGCGGTCCCGGCGCCCTCCAGCACCTCGACCCAGCCCTCCGGGGTGACGGCCAGGGCCCAGACGCCGCAGATCGGCCGATCCGCCTGATCGACCCCCAGGCAGTGGGCGGGGGAACGGCCGATGGCGATCAGCTCCGGCGGCTCGGCCGCGTTCAGCTCGCAGCGCTCGAACCCGAAAAGGGCGTCGGCGGCGATCCCCAGCCGCGCGGCCTCGGCGAAGTCGGAGGCGAAGCGCTCCTCGACCAGCACGCGCTCTTCCCCGGTCAGGTCGGCGCGGGTCAACGTGCCTTCGAGCGCGCCCTGCGGCCCGCCGCAGGCCAGGGCCGCCGCGGCCGAGGCCAGCAGGGCGACGGGGGCGAGGGCAATGGCGCGGGACGAAGCGTGGGTCATGAGGCCGGACGCTAAGGCGCCGACCGCGGCCGCGCAACGCGGCTCAGGCGAGGGCGCCGGACCGGCGGGCGAAACATTCGAACAGGTCGATGACGGGGGAGACGACGGCGCCGGAGGCGTCGGTCCAACGCAGGAACACCCCCTCGTAGGCGAGGAAGGCGGGGGCGACGAGGGCGGCGGCGATCAGGGCGCTGAGCAGCAGGACGGCGAGGCCGCCCTGCACCCTGTCGCCGTCGTCCCGCGCGGCGAGCAGCAGCCGGCGGATGGCGGCGCGCAGGGGATCCACGGCCAGAACCAGCGCGGCGAACAGCGCCAGCGAGGCGTGCAGCACGGTGGGCAGCAGCGTGGAGAACATCATGACCCCCAGCCAGACTTGCCGCTCGGGCGTCTCGCGCAGTTCGGCGAACGCCACGTCCAGCGGCAGGATCGGGACGCCGGTCTGCGGCACGGCGTAGCCGATCATCAGGATGAGGGCGGCGCCCAGGGCGAAGAAGGCGAGGGCGGCGCCGATCAGGCATCGCGGCGGCGGACAGCGCGCGGCCGAGGCCGCCGGACAGGCCCCAGCGCAGGCACAAGCGCGTGAGGCCGATGGAGGCGAAGTCGGCGAGACCGTTGAGCAGCGGCAGCCAGCCGAG
>JBCBYE010000516.1:0-3665 GCA_039816075.1 Pseudomonadota bacterium
CAGCAGCGCCAGCGCGCCGGCGACCAGGCCGCCCGCCGCCGGCAGCGGCACGGCCGCCTCCGGCGAGTCGCCCAGCGTGTAGACGCGGAACGACAGGTCCAGCGGCGCCACGTCGATCACCTCGGTCCAGTCCGGGGTCGCCGCCGCATCGTTGAAAAACCACAAGGTTCCGTCGGCATAAACGTCGCCGGCCAGACGGTCGCCGCCCGCCCAGGCCGCCCGCTGCGGCAGGCCGAAGGCCAGCCGGTCGCCGGGGTTCAGGAACACGCCCTCCCCCTCAAGGTCCCAGCGCACGCCCACGGTTCCCGACGGGAAGGCGATGGCCTGCCCGGTGAAGGCCGTGGCGAGCTTGATCGGGTCGCCCGATCCGCCGCCGCCCAGCGGCCGACCGCCGGCCAGAAGCTCCAGGATGTTCAGCGGCTCGCCCTGGATGAAGCTGCCGAAGATGAAATCCGCCTCCACCTCGATCGCCGAAAGCAGCCCGCCCTGCACCGCCGTGAAGGACTGCGCCAGCCCGTAGCCGGGGCTGGGCGTCGCGGCGAAGGTCGAGGCGATCGGCGGCCCGATCAGGTTGTCCACGTCCAGCAGCTGGATCGCCTGCGCCTCGGCGGCGACGACGGACGACAGGACGGCGGCGGCGAGCAATGCGCGCATGACGGGTTCTCCTTCAATGATTCCCTCGCGCCGAATCTGCGCCGCCCGCCCGCCTGCGGCCAAGCGTTCCGGCCCCCGACGCTCAGCCGCCGGCGTGCAGGCCCTCGTGGCGGGGCAGCCCGTCGGCCAGCTCCAGCCAGTCGACCCGTTCCGCCCAGTGCACATGCGCGGTCGGGCGGAACGTCCCCACGGTCAGCTGCGCGGCATAGACGTGAACCTCGCCCGGCCAGCGCGCATGCTCGAACGAAACGGGAGTGCCGCAGGCGCCGCAAAAGCGCCGCGTCGCGCCGGGGGAGCTTTCAAAGGCCCGCGGCGCCTCTCCGATCCAGCGGAAGGCCTCGGCGGGCGCGCCGATCCACCCCACGACGCCCGCGCCGCACTGCCGCCGGCAGCTCTCGCAATGGCAGTGCATCATCCACAGCGCCGGCGCCGCGCTCTCCCACCGCACGGCGCCGCAAAGGCAGCGCCCCGCCAGCTCAGCCATAGCTCTTGACCGGCGAGCCGGCGAGCGCGGCGATGTTCAGCAGGCCCCGCGCCGTGACCGACGGGGTCACGATATGCGCCTTGTTGCCCATGCCCATCAGGATCGGGCCGACCTCGATCGCGTTCGACATCTGCTTGAGGATGTTGCGCATGCCGCTGGCCGCATCGGCATTGGGCAGGATCAGCACGTTGGCCGCCCCCTGCAGCCGCGCGCCGGGAAAGATCCGCTCCCGGATCTCCGGATCCAGCGCCGCATCGGCGTGCATCTCGCCCTCATAGACGAAGCCGCGGGGTTCGGCGTCGAGCAGCGCCATGGCCTCGCGCATCTTGCGGCCGGACTCGGTGTCGAGATTGCCGAACTGGCTATGGCTGAGCAGCGCCACCTGCGGCTCGATGCCGAAGCGGCGGCAATGGCGCGCGGCGCCCACGGCGATCTCGCAGACCTCCTGCGCGGTGGGGTCGGGATGGACATGGGTGTCGGCGATGAAGACCAGCTTGCTCTCGGCCAGCATCAGGCTCAGGCCCCCGATCGGATGCAGCCCGTCGCTCGCCAGCACCTGGCTCACGTAGTTCAGGTGCCACAGATACTGTCCGAAGCAGCCGCAGATCATCGAATCCGCCTCGCCCCGACGCACCATGATCGCGCTGATCGCGGTGGTGTTGGTGCGCATCACCGCGCGGGCCAGCGCCGGGGTGATGCCGCGCCGGGCCATCAGGCCGTGATAGGCCTCCCAATACGCGCGATAGCGCGGATCGCTCTCGGGGTTCACCAGCTCGAAATCCTTGCCGGCCTTGATCGGCAGGCCGTGGCGTTCCAGCTGCAGGGCGACCGCCTCCGGCCGTCCCACCAGGATCGGCTTGTCGGTGGTCTCCTCCAGCAGGGCGTAGGCGGCGCGCAGCACCCGCTCGTCCTCCCCTTCGGCGAAGACGATGCGCCGCGCGCTGCTGGCCGCCGCCTCGAAGACCGGGCGCATGACGAGGGAGGAGCGGTAGACGGAGCTTTCCAGGCTCTGCCGGTAGGCGGCGAAATCCTCGATGGGGCGCGTGGCGACGCCGCTGGCCATGGCTGCCCGGGCCACCGCGCTCGCCACCGCCGCCAGCAGGCGCGGATCGAAGGGCTTGGGGATCAGGTAGTCGGGACCAAAGACCAGCCGCTCTCCCTGATAGGCCGCGGCCGCCTCGGCGCTGGAGCTTTGCAGGGCCAGATCCGCCACCGCCTCGACGCAGGCCAGCTTCATGGCCTCGTTGATCTCCGTCGCCCCCACGTCCAGGGCGCCGCGGAAGATGAAGGGAAAGCACAGGACGTTGTTGACCTGGTTGGGATAATCGCTGCGCCCCGTGGCGATCAGCGCCTGCGGATCGGCGGCCTTGGCATCGTCGGGCGAGATCTCGGGATTGGGATTGGCCAGGGCGAAGACGATGGGCCGCGAGGCCATCCTGGCCACATGCTCCGTCTTGAGAATGCCGGCGGCGGAGAGGCCGAGGAAAAGGTCCGCCCCCTCGATCACGTCGTCCAGCGTCGCCCCGGCGGAGGCGGGCTGCGCGAAGCGCGCCTTCTGGGGCGTCATGTCGATCTCGCGCCCCTCGGTCACCAGACCGTGCAGATCGCACAAAAAGACATGCTCGCGCCGAACGCCGAGGCTCACCAGCAGCTCAAGGCAGGCGATGCCCGCCGCGCCGCCGCCGGTGGAGACGATCTTGACGTCCTCGAACCGCTTGTCCGCCAGGCGCAGCGCGTTGGTGGCCGCGGCCCCGACGACGATGGCGGTGCCATGCTGATCGTCGTGGAAGACGGGGATCTTCATGCGCTCGCGGCAGCTCTTTTCGACGATGAAGCAGTCGGGCGCCTTGATGTCCTCGAGGTTGACGGCCCCGAAGGTGGGCTCCAGCGCGACGACGATGTCGGCGAGCTTTTCCGGGTCGGTCTCGTCCACCTCGATGTCGAAGCAGTCGATGTCCGCGAATTTCTTGAAGAGCACCGCCTTGCCCTCCATCACCGGCTTGGACGCGGCGGCCCCGATGTTCCCCAGCCCCAGCACGGCCGAGCCGTTGGTGACCACGGCCACCAGGTTGGCGCGGCTGGTGTAGCGGGCGGCGAGGGCGGGGTCGGTCCGGATCTCCAGGCAGGCCTCGGCCACGCCCGGGGAATAGGCGCGCGCCAGATCTCGCTGGTTCGCCAGGGGCTTGGTGGCGCGGATCTCCAGCTTTCCGGGCTTGGGATAGGCGTGATAGTCGAGCGCCGCCTGCCGCGCGGCATCCGCGCGTTCGTCGCGGTCCGCATCGCCTCCGCCGTCGCGTCCGTCCATGGCGAGGCCCTCCCGATCTGCGCGCGGCCGGGGACGCCGCGGCGGTCGCGTCAGAAAGGCGCGCGCGGCGGCCGATGTCCACCCTGCTTTGCGGCGCCTCCGCCGATCCGACCGGGCGCGCGCGCGGCGGGGGCGTCGGGGCCCCCCCGCGCGCCACGCCCGCCGGGGGGCCGCCGCCCGGGAGGGGGCCGTGGGAGGGCGGCCCGCGCCGCCGCGGCGGCC
>JBCBYE010000593.1:0-3006 GCA_039816075.1 Pseudomonadota bacterium
CCCGTCCGCGCCCCGCGCGCCCGCCGCTCCCATGCTCTCCGCGCCCATGATCGCCTCCCGATGATCGACCTCGACACCTTTCTCGCGGCCCTCGCCCTGCAGGCCGGCTACAACGCCGCGCTCGTGGCGGTCGGCGCCGCGCTGCTGGGCGCCGCGGCGGGCGGGGCCGGGGCCTTCGTCTTTCTGCGCAAGCGCGCGCTGGTGTCGGACGCCGTGGCCCACGCCACCCTGCCGGGCGTGGCGCTGGCCTTTCTCGCCATGGCGGCGGCGGGCGGCGACGGGCGGCTGCTGGCCGGGCTGCTGGCGGGCGCGGCCCTGTCGGCCGGGCT
The DNA here is from genome assembly GCA_039816075.1 of Pseudomonadota bacterium. Lineage (GTDB taxonomy): Bacteria > Pseudomonadota > Alphaproteobacteria > Rhodobacterales > Rhodobacteraceae > Albimonas. The sequence continues at coordinate 330 of JBCBYE010000593.1, forward strand.
CGGCCTTCTGACCGTGGAGTGGATCGCCCGCCGCACGCGCCTGGCCGAGGATGCGGCCATCGGCGCCGTCCTCTCCGTCTTCTACGGCATCGGCATCGTGCTGCTGACCGTGGTGCAGTCCGCCGGCCTCGGCCGCGCCGCGGGGCTCGAAGGCTTCCTGCTGGGCGCCGCCGCGGCGATGCTGTTCCAGGACGCGCTTCTGGTGGCCGCGCTCGGCGCCCTCGCCTTCGCCGCGGTGCTGGTCCTGCGCCGGCCGATGACCCTGGTGGCGTTCGACGAGGGCTATGCCGCCGCCCTCGGCCTCAGCCCGCGGCGCGTGGACCTCGCCATGATGGCGCTGGTGCTGGGCATCGTCGTGGCGGGGCTCAAGATCGCCGGCCTGGTGCTGATCGTGGCGCTGCTGATCATTCCGGCCGCCGCGGCGCGGTTCTGGACCGACCGGACCGAGGCGCTGGCGGCGCTCGCCGCCGCCATCGGCGCCGCCTCCGGCTGGGTCGGCGCCGCGCTCTCCGCCGCCGCCCCCGGCCTGCCCACGGGGCCGGTCATCGTGCTTGCGGCCTTCGCGGTCTTCGCCGCCTCGCTGCTGCTGTCGCCCGGACGCGGGGCCTTGGCGGCCCTGCTGCGCCGCCGCGCGCTCTCGGCCCGCGTGCATCGGCGCCAGGGTCTGCTGGCGCTGGCGCGGGGCGAGGCGGTGTACGACGCGCAGACCCTGCGCCTTCTGCGGCGCGAGGGGCTGATCCGCCCCGACGGCGTCGCCACCGACGACGGCCGCGCCCAGGCCGCCAAAGCCCTGCGCGACGAACGGCGCTGGGCCGAGGCGCGCCGCCTGTGGCCCGACGATCCCGCCGCCGGCCGCTACGACGGGCTGACGGAGATCGAGACGATCCTCACCCGCGACGCCATCGCCGAGCTGGATCTGCGCCTCGGCCCCCCCGCGCCGGCGCCCGACGCGTCCGGCCCTCCGCCGGCGGGGGCGCCGGGATGAGCCATCTGCTGTCGCCCGACTTCGTCATGCTCGATCTCGCGCCGATGCTGATCGGCGCCCTCGCCGCCATGGCTTGCGCGCTGCCGGGCAATTTCCTGCTGCTGCGCCGCCAGGCGCTGATCGGCGACGCCATCGCCCATGTGGCGCTGCCCGGCATCGTCGCCGCGTTCCTTGCGACCGGCGCCGCCGCGACCGGGCCGATGATGCTGGGCGCCGGCGCCGCCGCGCTGCTGGCCGCCGCGCTGATCGAGGCGATCCGCCGCCTGGGGCGGATCGAACCCGGCGCCGCCATGGGCGTCGTCTTCACCTCCATGTTCGCCGCCGGCGTCCTGATGCTGGAGGCGAGCGACGCGTCCTCGGTCCATCTCGACGTGGAGCATGCGCTGCACGGCAATCTCGAAAGCCTGATCTGGCTCGACGGCCTTGCCGGCTGGTCCGCCTGGCTCGACCCCGACGCCCGCGCGGGCCTGCCGCCGGAGCTGGCGCGCATGGCCTGGGTCTTCGCCGCCCTGCTGGCGCTGACGCTGATCTTCCGCCGGCCCCTGGCGCTCTCGACCTTCGACGAGGGCTATGCCCGCGCCCTCGGCCTGCCCACGACGCTGATCGGCTTCGGCCTGGTGGCGGCGGCCGCGGCGGCGGCGGTGGCGGCCTTCGACGCCGTCGGCTCGATCCTCGCCATCGCCATGTTCATCTGCCCGCCCGCCGCCGCGCGCCTGTGCACCGACCGGCTCAGCGTGCAGATCGCCCTCAGCCTGGCGTTCGCCGCCCTCTCGGCCGTGCTCGGCGTGGCGCTGGCGGGCTGGGCGCCGGCCTGGCTGGGCCTGCCCGGTTCGGTCTCCGCCGCCGGCATGATCGCCTGGGTCGCGGGGGCGATTCTCGCCCTCGCCTGCCTCTTCGGCCCGCGCCGCGCCCGCGCAGGGGGGGTCGAAGGCGCCGTTTGACGCGCCTTCGTCTCGTCCTTTCGTCGCGAACGGCGGCGAATACCGCGGAAGTTGATTCAAATCATGCTCCGCTGCAGGCACAAACGTTACATGAACGTTCAAGGCGTCGATGGCGTGCAATCCGTGCCGCGGGTCTCGACGCCCCGTCTCACGCCATTGAAGTCGGCGCGAGGCCCGATCCGTCCGACCCAGAACCACGCGCCGCGACGGCCCAACGTTCGTCCCGGCTTCTACGACGCCGCGCGCCCTCGGGCCGGGACGGACATCCGTACAGCCGCGATCTCGCGGCAACTTGAAAAGGGGGCGAAGGCATGCCCCGCGACAACATCAACGCCGCCGCCGACCGCCTCGTGGCGATCCTCGGCTGGGAGGTCTGCGACGACCCCCAATCTCTCTTCGACTGGGCCGGGCGCCTGGGCGAGCACATGCTGCTGATCCCCGGCGAAGATCCCGACGACGCCCGCGACGCGGCCACGGTCGGCCCGCGCCTGGCCGAGGTCTTCCGCCATCGCTTCGACTGCGCCGTGGTGCAGACCGAGGCCGACGGCGCCGTGCGCGCCATGACTGGGCAGCGGCGCGTGCCCACCTTCGTCTTCTTCCGCGACGGACGTCAGCTGGGCGCCGTCGGCGGCGCCCTGGGCTGGGCCGACCGCATCGCCCGCGTGCAGACCATCCTCGAATGCACCCCGCAGCCGGAGCCGGAGCCCGCCTTCGCCTGAGCCCGGCTGTCCGCCGCGCCCCTCCGTCGCCC
>JBCBYE010000423.1:0-4382 GCA_039816075.1 Pseudomonadota bacterium
CGTCACGAGGGGACGTCGCATCGAGGATGCGCCTTCGGCTGGCGAGCCTCGACCTTTTCGACGACCCGCCCTCCGCGCAGCTGACCGCGCCCGGCGTCGCCGGGGCCTTCGGCGAGCGCCGCGCAGGATTCCCAGACCGGCCCCCTGGACGTGATCCGGGGCCGCCCCGGCTAAGGGCCGCCCTGCCTCAGGGCCGCCCTGCCTCAGGGCCGCCCTGGCTCAGGGCCGCCCTGGCTCCGGGCCGTCTTGGCTCGAGGGTGGGCGCGCGCCGGCGATACGGCGCGCCGCGGTTTGCCGGCGGTCCAGGCGGCCGCCTTGCGCCCCGCGACGGCCCGTGCCACGCCGCCTGCATGGGTCCCTCGCTCGTCATTCCCCTCCGCCTGACTGCGCCGAGCCCGGCCGCCTGGCGCCGGCTGGCGGCCATCCTCGCCGCCCGGCCGCCCGCCATGCCCGTCATCGTCGCCGACGACACCGCGGACCCGGCCCTCGCCGCACGCACCGACGCGGCGCTCGCCCCCCATCCCGCGGCCCGGCGCCTCGCCGTCGAGGAGACCCGCGGCGCGCCGTTTTCCATCGGCCGCATGCGCGACCTCGGCGCCGCGGCGGCCGAGACCCGCCATGTCCTCTTTCACGACGTCGATTTCGCCGCCCCACGCGCGGTCTACGACGGGCTCGCCGGCCTCGCCGCGGCGCCGCCCTTCGCCGACGATCCCGCCGCCTTCGCCTGTCTGCCGGTGTGGTTCCTCAACCGCGCCGGCCTGCTGGCCTGGCGTGCGGCGCCCGGCGCCGTCTGGGCGCATCTGCGCCGCGCCGGGGGCGGATCCTCGCCGCTGGCGAACCGGCTCGTGCGCGGCTCCTCCGCCATGCTCGTGGCGCGCGACCACCTCGCCGCGCTCGGCGGCCATTCCGACGCGTTCGAAGGCCATGGGGCCGAAGACTTCGAGCTGCTGCATCGCCTCGCGCGGGCCCGCCCCCTGGGCCCGCCGCCCCCCGACTACGCCCGGGACTACGGCAGCCGGGACCGCGGCGAGGCGGGGTTTCGCGCCTATTTCGCCCGCGCCGCGGCCGAGCCCCTGGCCCGCGGCCTCGTCATGGCCCATCTGTGGCACGCCCCGCGCCGCGAAGACGCCCGCTACTACGCCGCGCGCAAGCGCAACTTCGACCGGCTCGAAACCATGCTGCGGGACGACATGAACGACAGATGAGCGGTTCCGCGCGCGGAACCGGCCCCGCTCAGGCGATGGAGCCGTAAAGCTCGAACTCGCCCGCCCGCTCCGTCTCCAGCCGCGTCAGCAGCGCTGCCGGCAGGTCGGCGTCGAGGCGGGGCGAGACGTTGATCCGCTCGAACGCCAGCTTGGCGCGGAACCTGTCCTCCAGATAGGCCACGAAGGGCGACAGGTTCTCGTAACGGAAAAGCCGGTCCACGCCGGGCGTTCCGTCCTCGTCGGCGATGAAGGCCGAGGGCAGGCCGACGCGGGCGTATTGCGGCGGATCCTCCGCCAGCCAGCCCTCGATGAACTGGGCGAAGGTGACGCCGCGGGTGGAGTTGCGCTTGCCGTCGATCTCCGGCCGCTGCCGATAGGTGTACCAGGAGCGCAGCCAGCTCACCGGGTCGCGGACCACGCAGCAGGTTTCGATGCCGTCGGTCTTGGCGGCCGACGCCTCCAGGAACGGCAGGATGAAGCGGCGATACTTGCGGTAGTTGGTGTGCTTGATCGACGGGTGACCGGCGAAGCGCATCTCCACATGGCCGTCGAGCGCATGCTCCACCGCCGTGGTGCCCGTCTTGGGCAGCGCCAGATAGGCGACCTTCCTGCGCACCGAGATCAGCATCCGCGGCCCTCTCCCCGTCGGTTGTCGGCTTTCGGGCGGGGGATGTGGCATGCGCGCGGCGCGGAGGCAACGGGGGGGACCCGGGACGGGCGTGCGCCCCTCGGGGGGATCGACCCCCCTCGTGGCGCGGCCGCGCGGGGCGCGGCTGGCGAACCCTCCCGGGGCGGTCCGTGCGGGGCCGTTTTCGCAGGTCGCCGGGACGGCCCTGAGGGGCCCTTGCCGAAGGTGCGGCGGGTCGACGCCCGGCGTCCGACGCCGATCCCGGGGGGAGCCTGACGGCCGCGCCGCCTTCGCCGGTCCCTCGGGGCGCCTTGACGCTCAGGCCGACCCGCCTCCGCGCCGTCGGTTGCGCCGGGCGGAAACGGGGCGTGTTGCGGACGCCGCTCCGCCGCCCCGCGACCGGCGCCCCGGACGTGATCCGGGGCCTCCTTGGGGCAGGGCCGGGCGCCCGGCCCCGGGGGGGCGGCCCCGCCCCTCCGCCCCGCGCCGTTTGCTTCTGGCGCGTCCCGCGCCGTTTGCCTCGGGCGCGCCCCGCGCCGTTTGCTTCGGGCGCGCCCCGCGCCGTTTGCCTCGGGCGCGCCGGGCGTCTATCCCTGCGCGGCCGCCACCCCGACCCGCCGGAGACCCGCCCTTGCGCGTTCTCATCCACGCCGGAATGCACCGCACGGGCACCACGAACCTGCAGATCTTTCTGGAGGGGAATCGGCGCGCGCTCGCCCGCGGCGGCGTCCTCTATCCCGGGGACGAGCGCAACCATCAGAAGCTCGCCTGGGCCATCCACCGCGGCGACGCCGGCGGCCGCGACGCCCTGCGCCTGATCGAGGGCGAGGCCCGGCGCAGGACCCATGCGGCCGTTCTGAGCGCCGAGGACTTCTTCATCCACCGCGACCTCGACTGGGTCCGGCACGTGGCGGAGCGGCACGAGACCTCGGTCCGCGTCTATCTGCGCCGCCAGGACGACTGGCTCAACAGCTGGTACAACCAGCATGTCAAATGGCCCTTCAACCGGCGCAAGAGCCGCATGAGCCCGGCGGAATTCCTCGACGCCATCGAGGATTTCTGGTGGCTCGACTATGCCGCGGTGCTCGACCGCTGGGCCGAGGCGCTGGGCGAGGCGCGCGTGAGCCTGGCGGTGGTGGAGCGCGGCGGCCTCGCCGACGTCACCGAGGATTTCCGCGCCCATGCCGGCCTGACCCAGCGCGGCCTGGTGCGGGCGGAGGAACGGTCGAACGACTCGCTGCCGGTCCATGCCCTCGAAATCGCGCGCCATATGGGCCTGTTCGAGCTGAAGGGCGGCGACCGGTACCGGGTGAACGAGGCGCTGAGGCGCGGGCTGGCGGGTCTTGGCGGCGAGGCGCGCACGGTGTTTTCGGTGGCGCAGCGCAACGCGGTCCTGGACCGGTTCGACCCCGGCAACGTGGACGTCGCGCGCCGCTTCCTGGGCCGCGAGACGCTGTTCGCCCAGGCCCGCCCCGCGCCGGACGAGCCGCATTTCCAGTTCCCCGATCTCGACCGCGAGGCGCTGCTGCGCGACTGGATCGGGCCGGTGATGCGCGAGCTGGCGCGGCGGCCATGAAGCTGCTGTTCGTCATCCTCGCCCATGACCGCCCCGAAGAGGTCGTGGCGCTGGCCGCCGCGCTGACCGAGGGCGGATCGGACGCGCGGGCTCTGATCCATTTCGATGCGCGGGCGGAGGCGTCGTCGTGGGCGCGGCTGCAGGCGGAAGCGGCCGGGGCGGTGCGTGTCGATCTGGTTGAAGATCGCGTCGCAACACCCTGGGGAGAATGGGGTCTTGTGCAGGCGCCGTTGAACGCTCTGGCTCAGGCGCGACGGTTCGACGACGGCTGGCGGCCGGATCGGGCGCTGCTGCTGTCGGGCGCCTGCCTGCCGTGCCGGCCGGTGAAGACGCTGGAGCGCTTCTTCGCCGAGGCGCCGGAGCAGGAGTTCATCGAGGTCGCCCCGCCGACCTGGATCCAGGGCGGTCTGCGCGAGGAACGCTACGAGCACTGGTTCCCGTTCAACAAGCAGACGCAGCATGTAATTCACCACAATTTCAACAAGCTGCAGCGCCTTCTTGGTATCAGACGCCAAGTTCCGGAGGGGCTGACGCCGCGCTTCGGCTCGCAATGGTGGGCGCTGAGCTGGGCGACCTGCGAGGCGCTGCTGGACCATGCGCAGGCGCATCCGGACCACATGCGCTGGTTCCGCTGGTGCTGGATTCCCGACGAGATGGCGATCCAGACGCTGGTGGGGCGGCACGTGCCGCGGCGGCGGATCGCGGGTCGGAACCTGACGCATTTCCGCTTCACGGACCATGGCAAGCCCGTCGTCTATCATGATGATCACATTGACTATATCCGGGGTCTCGACGCCTTCCTGTTCCGCAAGGCGCATCCCGAAGCGCAAGGCCTGCGCGCCGCCTGTCTGGAGCTGGCCCGGGCGCCCGACGACGGGCGCGCGGTGCTGCGCGACGACCGGGCGGAGCTGGATTACCGTTTGCGGGCGCGAGCGCTGAGCGCCTATCCCGGGCCCGGGCAGCCGTTCCATGA
>JBCBYE010000096.1:0-9998 GCA_039816075.1 Pseudomonadota bacterium
CGGCGCTGCTGGCCGAGGACGGGGCCGTGGTGATCGAGGCGCCGTATCTGCTGGACCTGCTGGACCACCGCGAGTTCGACACGATCTATCACCAGCATCTGCTGTATCTGACGCTGACCTCGGTCGCGGCGATCTTCGCACCCCATGGGCTGCACCTGAACGATGCGGAGCGGCTGCGCGTGCATGGCGGGTCGCTGCGCATGACGCTGTCGCGGTCCGCCGAGCGGTCGGAGGCGCTGGTCGCGGCGCTGGCGGAGGAGGCGCGCCGCGGGGTGGGGACGCGCGAGCTGTATGCGCCGTTCCTGGCGGATCTGGCGGCCATGCGGGCCGAGATGCGGGCGATGCTGGACGCGCTGAAGGCCGAGGGCGCGCGCGTCGCCGGCTATGGCGCGGCGGCCAAGGCGACGACGCTGTGCGCGTGGTTCGGCATCGATGCGGGGGATCTGGAGGCCATCGCGGACCGCAACGCGGCCAAGCAGGGCTGGTCGATGCCGGGGAACGGCATTCCCATCGTGGCGCCGGAGGCGCTGCACGCCGATCCGCCGGACGTGGTGCTGATCCTGGCCTGGAACTTCGCCAACGAGATCATGGCGGAGAACGCGGATCTGGCGGCGCGGTTCCTGGTGCCGGTGCCGCGGCCGCGCTTCGTCACCGCCGGCGCGGCGGAGATGGCGCTGTGAGGGGGCCGGCGGTGGAGGCTGCGGAGGCGTCTGCGGGGGCGGGGCGTCCGATGGGCGAGGTGGCGGCGGGGCTGTGCCCGTGCTGCGGCGCGGCGCTGCAGGCGCCGTTCCATGCCCATGGGCCGGTTCCCGTGCATTCGTGCCTGATGCTCGACGGCGCGGAGGCGGCGCGGCGGTTTCCCACGGGGGTCCTGTCGCTGCGCGCCTGCGGGACCTGCGGGTTCGTGACCAACGACGCGTTCGATCCGGCCTGGTCGGCCTATGCGCCGGAATACGAGGATCAGCAGAGCTTTTCGCCGACGTTCAACTCCTTTGCCGGGCGGCTGGCGCGGGACGTGGTGGCGCGGCTGGGGATGGCGGGCAAGCGGGCGGTGGAGGTCGGCTGTTCGAAGGGCGATTTCCTGGCGCTGCTGGCCGAGGCCGGCGGGATGGAGGGCGTGGGGATCGACCCGTCGGCGGTGGAGGGGCGCGTGGCGGCGCCCTCGCGCGGGTCGATGCGGTTGATCGCCGAGTACTATGCGCCGGAGCATCTGAGCCTGCCTGCGGACCTGCTGGTGTGCCGGCACACGCTCGAACACATCCGGCCGGTGGCGGAGACGCTGCGGCTGATGCATCGGCACGTGGCGCAGACGCCGGGCGCGGTGCTGCTGATGGAGGTGCCCTGCGCCACGCGGCTGTGGGCGGAGGCGGCGTTCGAGGACGTCTATTACGAGCATTGCAGCTATTTCACGCCGGGGTCGCTGGCGCGGGCGCTGCGGACCGCCGGGTTCGGCGTGACCGACCTGCGGCGCGAATACGACGACCAGTATCTGGTGGCGGAGGCCGTGGCGGACCCCGCCGCGGGGCGGATGTTCGAGATCGAGGAGGCGCCGGAGGTCACGCTGCGCGATGCGGCGGGGTATTCGGCGGCGGCGGCGGCGCGGATCGAGGGCTGGCGCGCGCGGCTGGAGGCGGTGCGCGCGGGCGGCGGGACGGCGGCGATCTGGGGCTCAGGCTCCAAATGCGTGGCGTTTCTGCATGCGCTGGGGCGCGAGGGGCCGGACGACGTGCCGGTGGAGGCGATCGTGGACGTGAACCCCCACCGCGCGGGCAAGGTCGCGCCGGGACTGGGGCTGCCGATCTCGCGCCCGGAGGCGTTGGTCGCGCTGGCGCCGGAGCTGATCGTGGCGATGAACGCGATCTATCTGGAGGAGATCCGGGCCGATTGCGCGCGCATGGGGCTGCGCGCGGAGGTCGTGGCGCTGGGCGCGGCGCCCGAGGGCGTGCGGGGGGCCGCGTGATGCGCGTTCTGATCCTGTCGAACCGCGCGCCGGTGACGAGCCTGGCGGAGGCCTGCGCCTTCGACCTGGAGGATGCCTTCGCCGATGCCGTGGGGGCGGAGATCTGGCCGGTGCGGGACCGGGCGGCGGAGCCGACGCGCCGCGACTACGACCTGGTGATCGCGGCGGGCACCTCGTATCTGGAGGTGGAGGATGCGCTGCGGCTGGCGGGGACCGCGCGGCGCGGGGCGCTGACGGTGGGCTACCTGTTCGGCGCTTACGCCTCGGTCTTGACCAAGACGCGCCCGCCGCGGCCCTATTCGCGGCGGCTGCGGCCCAAGCTGTGGTGGCTGAAGCGGCTGGACCACCTGTTCGTGGGCATGCGCGAGAACGTCGATCTGCTGGCCGGCGCGCTGGGCGTGCCGGTGACCTACGTGCCCATGGCGGCGAACGTGAAGGCGGTGGCGGCGCGGCCGTTCGGCGCGCGCGCGGACCGGCCGATCTCGGTCGCGGGATATGGGCGGCAGCATCCGGCCTTTGCCAGCGCGCTGGGGCGGCGGCTGAACGCGCCGGGGTCGGGCGAGCTGTTCTATCACACCAACTGGTATCGGTCGGGCGCGGTGACGGACCGGGCGCGGTACCGGGAGATGTTCTGGCAGATCCTGCGGCAAAGCCGCGTGGCGCTGGCCTTCGACCATCTGTTCGCCGATCCGGGCCAGCGGGGCGAGCTGTCTTATGTCGGGCCGCGCTGGTTCGAGAGCCTGGCGGCGGGCTGCGTGATCGCCGGGGTCGCGCCGCGCACGGACGAAGCGCGGCGGCTGCTGGACTGGACCGACGCGACGGTGGAGCTGCCCGAGGAGGCGGAGGCCGGCGCGGAGGCGCTGATCGCGCTGCTGGCGGACGAGGACCGGCTGCGCGCGGCCTCGGCCGAGACGCTGCGCCAGATGCGGCTGCGCCACGACTGGCGGCACCGCCTGCGCGACATGCTGGAGGCGCTGGGGATGGACGCGGCGCCGGTCGCGCCGGCCATCGCGGCGTTGGCGGATCAGGCGCGGGCGGGGGCGGCCTGACGCGAGCCGGTCTGGCCTGACGCGAGCCGGGCCGAGCTGGGCGGGGTTTCGGATCGGGAGCGGTGGGGGCGACGCTCGGCGTTTCGGGATGGACCCGGTTGATTGACTTTATCCGACTCAAAGACTAGGAATTAGCGAGGTCCCAGCCACCTCCCCATCGAGGAAGCCTGACCGTAAGCGTGCGGAAGGAAACCAGATGGCGTTCACAGATCCCCGAAGCGACGCGCGACGCGGCGTTGGAACAGGTCGAGCGCGGGCGGAGACGCCCGCGCCGGACGGGGGGCGTCCCTGCCCCGAACCGGAACTGCTGCGACAGGCGATGGAGGGGTGGTTTCCGCCGGATCTGTCGCTGGAGCGGCTGTTCGACCGGCTGGAGCAGCGGCGATGAGCGGCGGGGAGGTCGCGACGGCGGCGCCGGCGCAGGCGCGGCGCCCGGTCTGCGAGGCCGGGGCGGAGGCCGAGATGGGGGCTGGAGCGGAGGCGGGGGCGCCGGGGATGCTGGATGCGCGGGAGCTGACGGCGGGCGCCTCGGTCGTGCGGATCCGCCTGGACGCGCAGGTCTACACGCTGCGGATCACGCGGCAGGGGAAGCTGATCTTGACGAAATGAGCGGGCGGACCGGCGCGTCGGAGACGTCGCGGGCGGGAGACGTCGTGGGCGGGAAACGTCGCGGGCGGGAGACGATTTGACGTTCGGGCGCCGGTTGCGGCGGGCGGGAAATTCCGACTTCATGAGTCGGAGATCGTTCGCCGCATCGGAGCGCCGCCATGGCCAAGGTCCCCAGCCCCTGCATCGACGTGTGCAAGTACAAGCGCGCGGGGCACTGCATCGCCTGTTCGATGACCAAGGCGCAGAAGAAGGCGTTCAAGGCGCTCAAGAAGCCGGCGCAGCGCGAGGGCTTCGTCACGCTGGTCTTCGCGCAGCAGAAGGCGATGGGGAAGTTTCCGGCCTGGGAGCGCGTCTATGCCCGCAAATGCGGGAAGAAGGGCGTCGCCTGGCCGTTCTGAGCGGTTGGCGCCCGGAGCCGACACGGGCCGCGCTGGGTGGCGCTGGGGCGCCCAGAGCCGACCAGGGCCGATTAGGGCCGTCGGGGCGCGCCCCCGAACCGCAGGCGACGCCCGGCGTTTCGGCCGGACATCGCGGGTCGGCGGCGCGGACGGGCGCGCGCGGGATCAGCGCAGATGGGCGTCGAGGAGCCAGGCGAATTTCTCGTGCACCTGGCCGCGGGCGATGCACAGGTCCTGGGTGAGCAGGTCGTCATGCCCCTCGGCGATGTCGGCGCAGCCGGCGAGGGAGGCGGCGACGATGCGCTGGGCCTGGGCGAGCTCGGCGATCATTTCGCGGTCCGTGCCGGTCCCGTCGGATTCGGCGACCTTGGCGCGGGCGACCATGTCCGAGAGCTTGCCCGCCGCATGGCCGCCGATGGCCTTCACGCGTTCGGCCAGATCGTCCTGCGCCTCGAAGTGATCCTCGTAGATCTTCTGGAACAGCTCGTGCAGGGGGCCGAAGGCCATGCCCGTGACGTTCCAGTGGAAGTTCTGGGCGAGCATGGTGGTGACGACGGTTTCGGCGACGCACTGGTTGAGCGCCTCGGCGATTTCGGCGCGCGCGTCGGGGGCGAGCGCTTCGGCGGTCTGACTCATTGTCCGGTTCCTTGCGATGGTGTCGGCTGGCTCGCGAAGGCTGGCTGGCCGTGTTTAGAACGTCTCTAAATAGCGAGATAGAGCAGCCCGCGGCCCAGGTCAAAGGTCGGCTGCGGCCCTGGCGACGTTGCCGATGAGAAAGCCGAGCGCGCGGCGATGCGCGGGGGCGGCGCGGGTGTGCAGCAGAAAGGCGAGGGAGGCGTGGTCGCCCGCGGCGGCGCGGTCGAGCGCGCGCAGGAGCCAGGCCTCGTCGTCGCTGAGCGGGTCGGCGCCGGGGCGGTAGAAGATGGGCGGCCGGCCGAAGGCCTGGGCGAGGCCGCGGACCAGAGCCTCGGCATGGGCCTGGGAGGCGGCGCCGCGATCGGCGGAGAGCCGGGCGCAGGCGCGGAAGAGGTCCAGGCGGGCCGAGGCGCGGCAGCGCGCGGCGTGCAGGCGCAGGCGGTTGAGCCGGGGGCGGAACGCCTCGGCCGGGTCGCCGACGCCGGGGGCCGGCGCGTTCGGCGCCGGGCGGGCGGGGACGCGGCGGATCGGGGCGGGCGCCTGGAGGGCGGCTGCGGTCATGCGAGGGCTCCGACGGGGTTGGTTGCCGAGTCGCAACCATTTTCCGATTGATCTGCTCGGATTTATGCGCCTCGCCGCGGCGCAGGTCAATGCGGCAGGGGTCGCGCGGCGGAATCGACAGGGTCGACGCAAGGTTCACGCCGGCGCGAGGCGGCGGGCGTGCAGGTCGCGGTAGAGGGCGCGCGCGGGGGCGATGAGACGGTCCGTCTCGGCGCAGAGCCTGGGGGGCGGGCCGGGCGGCGCGAAGCCGGTCGACGCCTCCACCGCGCCGTACCAGTGCGCGGCCCAGACGCCGTCGCTGGCGCGGCGGCCCGGGGGCCAGGCGAGCATGGCGGGGTCGAAGGGCAGGCCGAGCGCTGCGCAGAGGGCGGCGAGGGTCCGGCGCGGGGCGCGGCGGATGTCGGCGGCGTCGACCACGGGGGGCGGGCGGCCGAGAAGCGCCTGCGCGTGTTCGAAGAGCTGGGCCTGGCGTTCGAAGCCGAGATCGTCGAGGCGGAAGCGCCGACGCTTGGCGGCGTAGCTGGCGGCGACCTCGGCCGGGTCGCGGATGAGGAAGGCGACGGCGGCGCCCCGCATCCAGTCGAGCGGGGCGCCCGGGATCATGTGGTGGGTCATGTGCTTTTCATAGCGGACCCGGCCGGGCGGCGGCGGCGCGGCGCAGGCGGCGGCGACCTGCGCCCAGTCGGCGGGCTGGGCGGCGAGGATGGCGTCGCGCATGGGATGGTCGAGCCCGGTGGCGGCGAGATAGGCGGCGTAGAACGGCTCGTCCACCACGTCGGCGTCGGACCGGGCGCCGAAGCTGCGCATCAGCGCGGTGGAGAGGTTGCGGGGGCCGGACCACATGACGACGCGCATGGGCGGGCGGCCTCAGGCGGTTTCGCGGGCGACGAGGTCGGCGTAGAGCGCCTGCAGGCGCCGGGTCACCGGGCCATGGTCGTAGGCGCGTCCGTCGATCTCCCGCACGGGGGTCTGGCCGGAGAAGGTGCCGGTGAGGAACGCCTCTTCGGCGCCGAAGACCTCGGTCAGCGAGAAGTTCTTTTCGAAGGCGGGGATGCCGGCCTCGCGGCACAATTGCAGGGTGTGGGCGCGGGTGATGCCGGGCATGCAGTAGTCGCCGGTGGAGGTCCAGACCTCGCCCCGGCGGACGATGAAGAAGTTGCAGGAATTGGTGGTGTTCACCCAGCCGTGCGGGTCGAGCATCAGCCCTTCGTCGGCGCCGGCCTTTTCCGCCTGCACCGCGGCCAGCACGCAGTTGAGCTTGGAGTGGGAGTTGAGCTTGGGGTCCTGGCTCATGGGCAGGCCGCGCACCTGGGGGACCGTGGCGAGGCGCACGCCCTGGCCGGCGAGGGCGGCGGCGGGGCGCGAATGTTCGGCGATGATGACGGTGGTGGGGCCGGAGCGGGACAGGGAGGGGTGCTGGAAGGGGCGGATCTTGGGCCCGCGGGTGACCATGAGGCGGGCATGGGCGTGGTCGGTCATGCCGTTGGCGGCGCGCACGTCCTCGAGCGCCTGGCGGAAGGCGGCGCGGTCGCGGGTCAGGTCGAGATCGAGGGCGCGGGCGGCCTCGAACAGGCGGTCGAGATGGTCGTCGACGAAGGCCCATTTGGCGTTGCGCAGGCGCAGCCCCTCCCAGATGCCGTCGCCGAGCAGGAAGCCGGAATCGTAGACCGAGACGGTGGCCTGGGCGCGGGGCACGAGGCGGCCGTCGATCCAGATGAGGATGTCGTCGTTGCGCGCGTCGATCTCGGCGTCGTGAGCGGTGACGGCGTCGGAGGCGTCGGGCATTGTGCGGCTCCTGCAGCGTGGCGGCCGAAGGGGGCGCCGGGCGAGGGGCGGCTGTCAAGGAGGGCGAGGGATGCGGCGGGTTTTGGTGACGGGCGCGTCCTCGGGCATCGGAGAGGCGGTGGCCGAGGGATTGGCCGGCGCCGGGTGGCAGGTGCATGCGCTGGCGCGGCGGGCGGCGCGGCTGGAGGCGCTGGCGGCGCGCTGCGGCTGCGCGGCGCATGCGGGCGACGTCCGGGACGGCGCGGCGATGGAGGCGCTGGTGGCGGAGGTCGCGCCCGACGCGCTGGTGCTGAACGCGGGGCGCGGCGCGGGGTTCGAGGGGCTGGCGCGCGCGTCGCGCGAGGCCCTGGCGGAGACCATCGAGACCAACGTGACGGCGGTGCTGGACCTGATCCGCCTGGCGCTGCCGGGGATGATCCGGCGGCGGCGGGGGCATGTGGTGGTGGTGGGATCGGTCGCCGCGCTCTACCCCGCGCCGGCGGCGGTCTATGGCGGCAGCAAGGCGGCGGTGGCGATGATCGCGCGCAACCTGCGGCTGGAGCTGCGCGGCACGGGCGTGCGGGTGACGGATGTGCGGCCGGGACGGGTGACGACGGAGTTCTACGACGTGGCGATGGCCGATGCCGCGGCGGCGGCGCGGGCGAAGGACACCGGGATACGGGAGCTGCGGCCCGAGGACGTGGCCGAGGCGGTGCGCTGGGCGCTGGCGGCGCCGGCGCATGTGAACGTGTCGGCCGTGGAGCTGCAGCCGGTGGAGCAGACCTATGGCGGGGCGTTCTTCGACCCGGTGGGGGAGGCGTGACGTTCCGGGCCGGCGCAGGGATCGAGGCGGGGTGCGGCGGGCGGATCGGGATGCGGAACGCCGGTCGGCCGCGCAGGACGCGGGCGGGCGCGGCTCAGCCGGGTCCGGGCCAGGTGGGGCCGGCCGGGTCGTCGGTGTCGCGCACGCGGTAGAGCGAGGCCTCGCCGGTCATGGCCGGGGCGAGGCGGCGGGAGAGGCCCGGGGGCACGGCGCAGACGTCGCCGGGGGCGAGCGTGGCGGCCCCGTCGGGCCAGGCGAGGCGCCAGTGGCCGCGCATGACCATGAGCACCTCGTGCCGGTCGGTGGCGTAGGACGCGTCCTCGGGCAGGGAGCCTCGGGCGAGGAAATCCACCTCGAAGCCGGGCCTGTCGGGAAGACGCGCCTGCGCGCCGATGACGGGGGCGGGGGCCCGCGCGGCGAGGGCCATGAGGTCCCAGTAGCGGGCGACGGCGCGGGGGAGGACCTGGGCGGCGGAGGGTTCGGGGAAGGCGGCCAGCTCCGCCTCGGTCAGAACGGGCATGGGGGCGACGCCGTCGGGCAGCGCCTGGCCCGCCTTGGTGTCGTAGAGCCTGCCGGTTTCGGCGAGGACGAGGCCGTGGGCCTGCGCCTCCTGGATCACCTGGGGGGCCCAGATCACGCCGCCGCCGGCGTCGTCGCCGCCGAGCACGGCCATGATCATCCCGTAATCCGTGCCGATGTTCTCGAACCCGCGGAAGAGGCCGGTGGGGATGTTGATGATGTCGCGTTCCTCCAGCACCACCTCGCCCGCCGTGCCCCAGCGGCCCCAGAAGAAGCGCCAGCGGCCCTTGAGCACGAAGAAGACCTCGGCCGTGCGGTGCGAGTGCAGGGAGTTGCGGCATTTGGGCGGCTGGCCGGCGGCGCCGATGTTGAAGCCGGGCGTGTCCTGGATGTGGACGTGCTGATCGGGGCTTTCGGACACGCCGCCGCCGATGATGGTGAAGTTCTCCTTGGCGTCGGAGCCGGGGGTGTGGGCGTCGATGAAGGCGGTGCGGCAGGGGCGCAGGTCGCCGTAGCGGACGATGCGCGCCTCCATGTCGGCAGGGGTCATGGCGGGTCTCTCTTCAGCCCTGGTGCAGGAGGATCTGCGTCCAGACGGCGGTTTCGTCGTAGAGCGCCCATTCGCGGCGCAGGCCCCAGGGGCCGAATTCGGCGTGGCAGAGGCCCATGACGTGCACGCGGGCGCCCGTCGGGGGGCCGAAGGCGCCCCAGCCGTCATGGGGACCGTCGAGGCTCCACCGGATGGCGGCGCGCGGGGGCATGAGCGGATCGTCGCGGCCGATGCGGTGGTGCACGGTGAAGGTCGCCGAGGGGAAGGCGGCGCGCAGACCCATCCAGAAGCGGTCGGCGTCGGCATGGGAGGCGCCCGAGACGCCGCCGGGATGTTCGAGGCGGCAGGCGCGGTCGTATTCGGCCGGGATGGCGGCGAAGTCGGCCGCCATGATGCGGGTCAGCAGGTCGGCGTAGCGCTCGCCCCATTCATCGGCGTTGCCGGCGCCGCGATAGGGGCCGGGGCGGTCGTCCTCCGGCCGGAAGGGCGGCGGCGGAGGGGCGCCGTGGGCGGCCTGGTGGGCGGCGATGCGGTCGGCGGCCCAGTCGCGCGGGTCCTGCCCCATCTGGCGCACGATGGCGCCCTGGTCGCGGATGATCCATTCGTCGTCGATGACGTCGCCGCGCGCGTGGCAGTCGGCGATGATGCGGTAGCGCAGCGGGCGGCCGGTGGCCGGGCCGTAGGCGCCGTCGCCCAGATGCGTGGCCTGGGAATAGAGACGGTGGGAGGAGAGGAAGGCGCCCTCGCCCGCCTCGGCCCAGATGACGTCCTCGCCCAGCAGGGTCCGGTCGGGAAACTCGGCCAGCGTCGCCAGGGTGGCGGCGATCACGCCCTGGTTTCCCTGCACGATGGAGGCGGGGGAGCGCACGAGGATGTCGGGCGCGTAGCTGCGGCGCAGCGTGGCGATGCCGCGATCCTCCCAGATCTGCCGGGTGACCTTGAGGATGTAGTCGGGCGGGTCGGCGTAGTCGGGGCCGAAGCCCTGCATGGGATCGGTCATGGGCGGAGGGCCTGAGGGGCGGCGGAGCCGCGTTGCACGAGGGTCGCGGGCAGCATGACGCGCCGCGGCGGGGCATCGGGCGTTTCGATGCGGTGGAGGAGGGCGTCGACCGTCTCGTGCACCATGTCC
>JBCBYE010000678.1:0-2455 GCA_039816075.1 Pseudomonadota bacterium
CGACGCGCATCTGGCCGAGGCGGCGCGGACCGGCGCCCGCCTGGGCTACGGCCCTCTGTCGCAGGCGCTGGGCCTGCCGTCCCCGCGCATCCAGGCGCTCGCCGCGCTGCTCGAGGCCGGCATGGCGGAGGACGCCGCCGCCCGCAGACCGTTCCGCGCGGCCGTCATGCAGGCCCGCCGCTCCGCCCTGCCCGCACGCGGCTTCTTCGAGGCCGCCGCCGCCCTCGGCCGCTACGCCGGACCGCCCGAGGGACCGGAGGCGGAGGCCTTCCATGCCGCGGAACTGGCCGCCCTGCGCCCCGATGCGGACTGACGCCGCCGGCAACGCCCGTTAGCAAATCATTGACGTCGTTAGTGTTTCTTAACGACACCCGTGCTGGATCGGCGCGCCGCCGCAGGGCAGGTTTGCCGCAGCTTCGAACGGGAAGGAGCTTCGCTCATGTTCAAACGCATCATCGCCTCGATCCTCGCCAACGCGATCTTCGCCGCCGCGCCGACGGCGACCAAGGCGGCCGCGGACATCGTCGCCGCCATCGCGCCGGCGGGGCCGACGCTGCCCGCCTCCACCCGCCGCGGCGTGCCGCAGCGCCGCGCCGCGCCGGCGCCCGGCTGCGCCTATTCGCGCGCAGGGCTTTCCACGCGGGAGGCGCCTGCGTTAAACCCGGCGGCATGACGCGACCTGATCCGATCCATGTCATCGGCGGCGGCATGGCCGGCTGCGAGGCGGCCTGGCAGGCCGCCGAGGCCGGCGTGCCGGCGATCCTGCACGAAATGCGCCCCGAACGCGGCACCGACGCCCACCTGACCGACGGGCTGGCGGAGCTGGTGTGCTCCAACTCCTTCCGCTCGGACGACGACGAGACCAACGCGGTCGGCCTTCTGCATTGGGAGATGCGGCAGGCCGGCGGCTTGATCATGACCACGGGCGATCGCCACTCGGTGCCCGCGGGCGGCGCGCTGGCGGTGGACCGGATCGCCTTCTCCGACGAGGTGACCGCACGGATCGAGGCGCATCCGCTGATCGAGGTGCAGCGCGGCGAGGTGGCGTGGCCGGACCCCGACTGGTCCTCCGTCGTCATCGCCACCGGCCCCCTGACCTCGCCGGCGCTGGCCGAGGAGATCCGGCGCCGCACGGGCGAGGACGGCCTCGCCTTCTTCGACGCCATCGCCCCCATCGTCTACGCCGACAGCGTCGATCTGAGCCGCGCGTGGTTCCAGTCCCGCTACGACAAGGGCGAGACGGAAGAGGAGCGCACCGCCTATCTCAATTGCCCGCTCGACCGCGATCAGTACGAGGCCTTCATCGACGCCCTGCTCGCCGCGCCGAAGACCGAGTTCAAGGATTGGGAGCGCGACACCCCCTATTTCGAGGGCTGCCTGCCGGTGGAGGTCATGGCCGAACGCGGCCGCGAGACCCTGCGCTACGGCCCCCTCAAGCCCGTGGGCCTGACCAACCCGCACCAGCCCGACGTCAAGGCCCACGCCGTGGTGCAGTTGCGCCGAGAGAACAAGCTGGGCACGCTCTACAACATCGTCGGCTTTCAGACCAAGATGAAGTACGGCGCGCAAACAGATGTTATCAAAAGGATTCCTGGACTTGAAAACGCAAGCTTTGCCCGGATGGGCGGCATCCACCGCAACACGTTCCTCAACAGCCCGACCTTGCTGAGCGCCGACATGCGCCTGAAATCTCGCCCCAACATTCGCTTTGCAGGCCAGATCACCGGGGTCGAGGGCTATGTCGAATCCGCCGCCATGGGCCTGCTGGCCGGACGCATGGCCGCCACGGAACTTCTGGGCGGAACACTGGACATCCCACCCAACACGACCGCCATGGGTGCCCTGATCACGCATATCACCGGTGGGGCGGACGCCAAGACGTTCCAGCCGATGAACGTCAATTTCGGCCTGTTTCCACCAGTCGAAGGCCTCAAGGGCGGCCGTCGCGGACGCAAGGACCGTTACAAGGCCTACACGGACCGCGCCAAGGCCGACTGGCAAAACTGGCTGGCGCCGCAATCGCAAGCGGCCTGATCTTCTCTTGGCCGAAAATACTGCGGGGCGCACGAGGGGCTGGCCCCTCGTTCCCGCGGCATCAACATGCTGGACGTCAACGGCCTGTGACGGCTAGCATAGCAAAATGACCAAATTCCTCGAAAAAGCCTACACCGCCCGCGACGCCGCTTCGACCCGCGTGCTTTATGACGACTGGGCCGCGAGCTATGAGGCGGAAGTGGGCGAACAGGGCTACGCGACACCGGGGCGCTGCGCGGATGCGCTCAAGCACTGTGCAGACGACATGAGCGCCCCTGTGCTGGATTTCGGCTGTGGCACGGGACTGTCCGGCCTTGCCTTGAAACTCGCCGGGTTCGAAACCATCGACGGCGTCGATCTGTCAGCAGAGATGCTGGAGGGCGCACGCTCCAAGAACGTCTACCGCCATCTCGACCAGATC
>JBCBYE010000733.1:0-2205 GCA_039816075.1 Pseudomonadota bacterium
GATCTGGGCGGCCGGACGTTGGACTGGCGGTTGGAGCCCAAGGCCGTGGCCACGTTGAAGGGACAGGGCGGCCGGCGGGATGCGGCCGGCCTGTCCGTTCCGGTGCTGGTGGCCAGCCCCTCCACGTCCGGGGCGAAGCGCGGGGCCGCCCAGGGCCCGTCCACCAGCACCGGAACGGACAGGCCGGCCGCATCCCGCCGGCCGCCCTGTCCCTTCAACGTGGCCACGGCCTTGGGCTCCAACCGCCAGTCCAACGTCCGGCCGCCCAGATCCACCAGTCCCGCCCCGCCAATCCGCAGCAGCGGCCCGACGAAGGCCAGGTCTTCGCTGCGGAACCGGCCCTTGCGGCCCTGAAAGCTCGCCTCGATCGACGCGAAGTCGGTCTTGCGCGCGGCGCCGGCCTCGGCGTCGAGAAAGGCGGAGGTCACGTTGCGCGCCATGGCGGCGAGGTTCACGCCCAGCAGCGCCCCATCGCGCAGCCGCACCCGCGCCTCGCCGTTCAGCGAGTTCATAAGCGCATGCAGGCTTCGCGCCCCGCCCTTCACGTCCAGCGACAGGGACCCCACGCCCTCGATCCGGTCGCTCCCCGCGAGGGCGCGCAGCAGGGGACGCAGGGCGACGCCCTCCGCCTCCAGCCTGGCGGAGACGGGCGCCGCCTTGGTCGCCTTGGCCGTCGCGACGCCCGACAGGCGGCCGCCGAAGGCGCGGGCGTCGCGCAGGCTCAGCCGCGCCTCGCCGCGCTGCACCGTGACCGCGACGTCGAGCGCGCCGGTCGCCAGATCCGGCAGCGTCAGCGACGGCGCGGTCAACGCCACGCGCGCATCGAGGCCGCGCAGGGCCGACAGGTCGATGGGCGCCTTGCTCCAGCCGCCCCCGGCGGTCCCGCCGCGGTCCGGCCTGCCGCCGGCCGCGCCGGCCTTGCGGCCCGCGCCGCCGCCACCGCCCATGTAGGGCCGCAGATCCAACGGCCCCGCCTCCAAACGCCCTTCGATCTTCAGCCGCTTCACCGCCGCCACGTCCAGATCGCCGCTCAGCCGCAGATCGTCGAGCGCCATGCGCGCGTCGCGCAGGCGGATCGACCGCCCCTGCACCGTCGCGCGCGCCTCCAGCGATGCGCGGCGCAGCGCCTGCTTGCCGAGGCCCTTGGGCGAGGCGCCCGCCAGCGCCATCAGCGCGCGCAGATCCTCCGCCCCCAAACTGACCTGCCCGTCGAGCCGCGGCGGACGACCGGCCGGCGCCGCCGCCTCGCCGTCGAACGCCGCGCGGACCAGCCCCCGCGCCTCCACCGCCGCGTCCACCGCGACGCGCCGCGCGCGCATCCAGCCCTGCGCGCCCGCCAAGGTCGCCCGAGCGCTCGCCGGCGCGCCGTCGCGGGTCGCGTCCACCGCGATCTCCGCCGCAAGCCCCTGCCGCGACACGTCCAGATCGGCCGCCAGGGTCAGGTCCCTCACGTCCCCCGCCTCGGCCGGCGCCGCCACGCCCAGCGCCGCCAGCGCCTGCAAGGGCCGCGCCGAGGCCGCCGTCAGCCGCCCCGTCGCCTGCGGACCGCCGCGGGCGGGCGCGGCCAGCCGACCGTCCCAGGTCAGGTCGCCAAGACCGGTCTGGCTCAGCGTCAGCGTCACGTCCGCCTCGCGCCGGCGCAGCCAGCGCTCCGCCCCGACGACCGTCAGGCGCAGCGCGGCGGGCGCGCCGTCGCGCGTCAGGTCGACCGCGGCCGTCAGCGACAGCGCCTGCGGCGACAGGTCGATCTCCGCCTGCGCCGACAGCGCGGCCAGCACGCCCGCCGCCGGGGGCGGCGCGACGCCGACGAGGGCCAGGGCCCCGGCCGGATCCTCTGCCGTCAGCGCCGCGCGGCCCGCCAGCGTCGGCAGGCCGCCGCGCCGGGGCAGGCGCGCCGCGCCGTCCCAGACCAGCGACAGGCCCGAGGCTTGCAGCTGCGCGCTCAGCGCCGCCGTGTCCCCGCGCAGCAGAGCCGCCGGCGTCGCCGCTTCCGCCTGCAAGGTCAGCGGCGCGTCGCGCCAACGCCCCTCGCCCGCGGCCGTGGCCGGCGCGTCCAGCGCCGGGGCGGAGAGGGTGAGGTCCAGGTCCTCGATACGCTCGCGACGCCCGGTGCGGCGGTCATGAAACGCGATGACGGCGCCGGTCAGCCGCGCCTGCGGCAAGGCGATGTCGGGCAGGGCGGCGGGGGCCGCGGGCGCCCCAGGC
>JBCBYE010000267.1:0-6144 GCA_039816075.1 Pseudomonadota bacterium
CAGGACCGAGGCCGTGTCCGCCGCCGCCGCCATGGCCTGCCCGCACAACACCGCCGGCCCGTCGCCGCCGCCGCGCGCCACCTGCGATCCGCAGGGCAGGCGAAAGCGGGCGCCGGAGGCCAACACCTCCTGCGCCTGCAGATCGAGGGCCTGCACCCAGGGGGCGAAGACCTCCCGATGCAGGGCGCGCAGGGCGTCGAGAGAGAGCGGCTCGGGGTGCGACATGTTACAGGATTTCCTTTGACGGGCGGATTTCTGTCACATATTCTCTGGTGCAACGGTAGAACGCGCGCGGCGGGAGGGCGAGCGATGTATTCTCAGGGTCTGATAGGAGCCGACGGCAAGACCGCGGAGGACGAAGCGTTCCTCGCCCGCTTTCAGGCGCGCGTCGATGCCGAGGAAAAGATCGAGCCCAACGACGAGATGCCCGAGGGCTATCGCCGCACGCTGATCCGCCAGATCGGCCAGCACGCCCATTCCGAGATCGTCGGGATGCTGCCGGAGGGCAACTGGATCACCCGCGCGCCCAGCCTGCGCCGCAAGGCCGCCCTGCTGGCCAAGGTGCAGGACGAGGGGGGGCACGGCCTCTACCTTTACAGCGCCGCCGAGACGCTGGGCGTCAGTCGCGAAGAGATGACCGAGCAGTTGCTGGACGGTCGCGCCAAGTTCAGCTCGATCTTCAACTACCCGACGCTCAGCTGGGCCGATATCGGCGCCATCGGCTGGCTGGTCGACGGCGCGGCGATCATGAATCAGATCCCGCTCTGCCGCTGCTCCTTCGGCCCCTATGCCCGCGCCATGGTGCGGGTTTGCAAGGAGGAGTCGTTCCACCAGCGCCAGGGCTACGAGATCATGCTGACGCTGTGCCGCGGCACGGAAAAGCAGAAGGCGATGGCGCAGGACGCGCTGAACCGATTCTGGTGGCCCTCGATCATGATGTTCGGCCCCCATGACAGCGACAGCCAGAACACCGATCAGTCGATGGCCTGGAAGATCAAGCGATTCACCAACGACGAGCTGCGCCAGAAATTCATCGACGCCACGGTCCCGCAGGCGGAGTTCCTGGGGCTGACCGTGCCCGATCCGGAGATGACGTGGGACGAAGGCCTGAACGACGGCAAAGGCGGCTACAGCCACGGACCCATCGATTGGGACGAGTTCTGGCACGTGGTGAAGGGCGGCGGCCATTCCACGACCGACCGGATCGAGGCGCGCCGCAAGGCCTGGGACGAAGGCGCCTGGGTGCGCGAGGCCGCTAACGCCCACGCGGCCAAACGCCGGGCGCGCAAGGCGGCCGAAAAGGTCGCGGCGGAATAGGGGGACGGGGGCCGAGCTGCGCGCCGGCGCACGCGGACGCGCCGCCTCGCGCGGCTGTTGAGACCGCAAGTCTCGGGGTTGAGGCGGCGGACGCGGACGGACATCATCGCAAGGCCGCTCTTCGCTCATATCGAAAAGGATCCGCCGCATGGCCCTGGTCTCCTTCAACGTCGCGCTGGCCAAGTGGCCGCTGGACGATCCGCGCATGGCGGAGTTCACCAACAACTCCGAACGCATGAAGCTGTTGGCGAGCCGGTCGCCCGGGTTCATCTGGCAGCAGCACGATCATGGGCAGCAGGTGCTCGGCGATCCGCTGATGACCTGGACGCTGTCCATGTGGGAGAGCGCCGACGCGTTGGCCGCCTTCGCGTTCAACACCGTGCACCGCAGGCTGTTCGCCAAGCGCGACCAGTGGTTCCCGGTGCTCGAGCATCCGGCGATCGTGATGTGGGAAGCGCCGGCGGAGTCGCGCCCCACGCTGGAGGACGCGCAGCGCAGGCTGATGAAGCTGCACCACGAGGGACCGTCGGACGAGGGTTTCTCGTGGGAGCGTTTCGACGCGCTGAGGGCCCGGCGGAACGAGGTGGCATGACGACGCGGCGCGCCATGCCGGTCCTGCAGGTGCGCGACGTGGCGACGTCGGAGGCGTTCTATGCGCGGCTGGGCTTCGCCAGCCACGGCGCCTGGGGCGATCCGCCGGCCTTCTGCATCGTGCAGCGGGGCGATGTGACGCTGGCGTTGGACCTGGCGCGGGACGGCGCCGCGGCGGTGAACCAGTGGTGGGCGGCCTGCATCTACGTGGCCAACGCCGGCGCGGTGGAGGCGGAGTTCGCGGCAGAGGGCGTGACGATCGCGATGCCGCTGCATGAGAACGAATACGGGCTGCGCGACTTCGACGTGACGGACCCGGACGGGCATCGGATCTGCTTCGGCTCCGATATCGGTCCGGCGCCGCTCGGCCCCGGGCTCGGCCCGGATCGCGGGCGCGGATAGGGAGAGATCAATGGCGAACGAGACCCCCCTCTGGGAAGTGTTCATCCGGCCGCGCAACGGGCTGGCGCACAAGCACGTGGGCTCGTTGCACGCCGCCGATGCGGAGCTGGCGCTGAGCGCGGCGCGCGACGTCTACACCCGGCGCGGCGAGGGCGTGAGCCTCTGGGTCGTGCCCTCGGCCGAGATCACCGCCTCGGACCCGCAGAAGAAGGGCGAAACGTTCGAGCCCACCGCCTCGAAGGTCTACCGCCATCCGACGTTCTACGACATTCCCGACGATGTGGGGCATATGTGATGTATGCGCCCGAAGCGGCCCTGGAGGGGCCGAATGTCAGCGTGGCGACGCCGCCGGACTATCCCCCGGCGCTGCGCGAGGCGCTGTTCGCCTGGTGCGTGCGCACGGGCGACGATGCGCTGGTTCTAGGGCATCGGCTGAGCGAGTGGTGCGGTCACGCGCCGATGCTGGAAGAAGATCTGGCGCTGCCGAACATGGCGCTGGATCTGATCGGGCAGGCGCGCGGCCTCTACGCCTATGCCGGGGCGCTGGAGGGGAAGGGCCGCGACGAGGACGCGTTCGCCTACCTGCGCGAGGAGCGTGAGTTCCGCAACGTGCGGCTGGTGGAACGGCCGAACGGTGATTTCGCCCATACCATGCTGCGTCAGCTGATCTTCGCCGCCTATGCGGAGCCGCTGTGGCGCGCGGCCGAGGGCTCGGGCGATCCCATGATCGCGGGGCTCGGCGCCAAGGCGGTCAAGGAGATGGCGTATCACGTGCGCCATTCGGCCGAATGGGTGATCCGCCTCGGCGACGGGACGGAGGAGAGCGCGGCGCGCATGGCGGCCGCGGTGCAGGCGCTGGCCCCCTTCGCGGCGGAGCTGTTCGTGGCGGACGAGGTCTCGGCCGTGGTGGCGGAGGCGGGACTGGCGCCCGATCCGGCGACGCTCGAGGCGCCGTGGCGCGCAACGATGTCGGCGGTGTTCGCGGAGGCCGGGCTCGATTGGCCCGAGGTGAAGCGCCCGGCGCGCGGCGGGCGGCAGGGCCTGCACGGCGAAGAGCTGGGGCGCCTTCTGGCCGAGATGCAGTCGGTGGCGCGCGCCCATCCCGGGGCGACCTGGTGATGGGAGACGTGCTTGGCTTTCCCGAGGGCGGCGGCGCGCCCCCCTCCGGCGGAGCGCCCGCCCACCCTCCCCGCTCCGCCGACGGGGGTCGCGCCGCCGCCCTCGGACCGGCGCGCATCGATGAAGAACGGGCTTGGGCCGCGGCCGCGGCCGTCCCGGATCCGGAGATACCCTGCGTGACGGTTGCCGATCTGGGCATTCTGCGCGCGGTTCGGATCGAGGACGGCGTGGCGGTGGCGCAGGTGACGCCCACCTATACCGGCTGTCCGGCGACGCTCGCCATCGAGCTGGCGGTGGAGACGGCGCTGATCGACGCGGGGTTCAAGGCGCGGATCGAACGGGTGATCTCGCCCGCCTGGTCCACCGACTGGATTACCGATGAGGGACGCGAGAAGCTGCGCGCCTACGGCATCGCGCCGCCGCCCAAGGCCTCCAACTCCGTGCGCGCCCTGTTCGGGGAGGCGGCGGCGGAGTGCCCGCAATGCGGATCGTCGGAGACGGAGCGCGTGTCGGAGTTCGGATCGACGCCCTGCAAGGCGCTTTATCGATGCCGGGACTGCCTGGAACCCTTCGACGCCTTCAAGTGCCTGTGAGGGGACGCCCATGGCCCGCGGATTTCATGAGCTGACGGTCGCCGAGGTGCGGGCCGAGACGGCGGATGCGGTTTCGGTCCTGTTCGACCAGGCGGCCGAGGGGGAGTGGGCGTTTCGGCCCGGTCAGTACCTGACGCTGCGGCGGGAGATCGAGGGGGCCGAGGTGCGGCGGAGCTATTCGATCTGCTCGCAGCCCGGCGAGCCGCTGCGCGTGGGGATCAAGCGGGTGGAGGACGGGCGGTTTTCCTCCTGGGCCTGCGGAGCGCTGGCGCCCGGCGAGCGCGTGCAGGTCATGCCGCCAGAGGGACGCTTCGGCGTGGAGGCCGGGGGCGCCCATGACTACCTGCTGGTCGGCGCGGGCTCGGGAGTGACGCCCCTGCTGTCCATCGCCTCGGCGGTGCTGGAGGCGGAGCCGGAAAGCCGCGTGACGCTGGTCTACGGCAATCGCGACGGCCGCTCGATCATGTTCCATGAGGCGCTGGAGGATCTGCGCGACCGGCATCTGACGCGGTTCCGCCTGATCCATGTGCTCAGCCGGGAAACGCAGGACGTGCCGCTGCTGCAGGGGCGCATCGACGGCGACCGGCTGCGCGCCATGGCGGCGGGCGGGATGATCGACCCCGCGGCGTCGGACGCGGCGTTCCTGTGCGGTCCGGGCGAGATGATCGATGCGGCGTCGGACGTCCTCGCGGAGCTGGGCCTGGCGCGCGAGGCGATCCATTTCGAGCGCTTCACGCCCGCCCCCGACGCGGCGCCGCCCAGGCCGGCCTCGGACCGCGCGCGCGCGGCGGCGGAGGCGGGGGCGGAGGTCACCGCGATCCTCGACGGCGGCGCGCTGCGCTTCCCGCTGGCCGAGGGCACGGTGCTGGAGGCCGCGGGAGCGGCGGGGCATGAGCTGCCGTTCTCCTGCGCCGGCGGCATGTGCTGCACCTGCCGCTGCAAGGTGGTCGAGGGCGAGGCGGAGATGGACGTGAACTACTCGCTGGAGCCGTGGGAGGTGGAGCAGGGTTTCGTTCTGGCCTGTCAGGCGCGGCCGACCACCAAGCGTCTGGTGCTGGACTTCGACGCGGTCTGAGCGCGCGCTTTAGGGCGCAGGCGCAGGCGCAGGCGCAGGCGCAGGCAGGGGCTTGCTGCGCCCCGCCTCGTCGATGGCGACGAAGGTGAATTCCGCCTTGGTGACGCGGTAGCGCTCGGCCTCCGGCTCGGCGCGCGTGATCCAGGCTTCTATGCCGATGCGCATGGACGTGCGGCCCTCGGACAAGAGCGTGCCGTAAAGCGTCACCAGATCGCCCACATGCACGGGGTTCAAAAAGAACATCTCGTCCACGCGCAGGGTCACCACGCGGCCGCGCGCACGGGTCTTGGCCACGACCGAGGCGCCGAGATCCATCTGCGCCATCAGCCAGCCGCCGAAGATGTCGCCGTTGGCGTTGGTGTCGGCGGGCATGGCGAAGGTCTGCAGCACCAGATCGCCTTTCGGGGCGACGGGTTCCTCGCGGTCGCTCACAGTCCGGGGCCCTCGGGCGCGGGATCGAGATCCTGGGCGAAAACGAGGCGGTGGCCTTCGGGCGTGGCGATCTCCACCTCTCGGCAGGCGTAGAAGGTGTCTTCCGGGCCGCGCAGCAGATCGGCGCCGCCGGCGCCGGCGGTCATGGCGAAGTCGCGGGCGTCGGAGACGTAGAGATAGGCGGACCATCCCTCCTGCGGGGGCGACGCGTCGCCCTTTTGCAGCGCGAGGGTGACGGCGCCCCAGCGCACGATGCCGAAGACCGCCGCGCCCGCCGCGTCGCGGCGCAGGCCGGCGATCTGAAAGCCCAGGGCGGAGGAGAAGAAGTCTGCCAGCGCCTCCGGGTCCTGGGCGGTCAGGACGGGCATGGCGCGCAGGGCGGTCATCGGCAGGCTCCGGCAGCGGTCTGAGACGGCGAAGCGGAGCCTAGCGGGCGGCGCGGGCGGCGCCTAGGCGCGCGCCGTCGGTCGCCCCGAACGCCTGCCTTCGGCAGAGCGTCGGCCCGCCCGCCGGCCAGCGCGCCGATCCCCGCGGCAGGCGTCGCGCTCAGGCGGCCCCGTCCGCGGGCGCCTCCGCCCCGCCCCCGGGGGCGGCTGAGGCGACGCCGACCATGGC
>JBCBYE010000502.1:0-3739 GCA_039816075.1 Pseudomonadota bacterium
CCGGGGCGCCACCGCAAGCAGTGCCTCGCGCCCCGTGGCGAGCACGACCTGACGGGCGTGGACGCGCTGCACGCCCTGCGGCCCCTCCAGCCGCGCTTCGATGAGGTCTCCGGCGGGGCGGAGGGCGGTCAGGCGCAGGCCGTTCTCCACCCGCGCGCCGGTGACGCGGGCGAACCAGGCGAGATAGGCGGCCCAGTCCGGCCGCTCGATATGGCCCAGGCGCGCCCAGGCCTCGGCGCCGAAGCGCGCCTCCCACCAGGCGCGGAACGTCAGGTCGGGCAGGCCCTGCGCCGGGCCGGTCAGGTGCTTGGGCGAGCGCAGCCGCTCCATGCGCGCATAGGTCAGCCATGGCCCCTCGCGCCCCGCCGGGGCGGCGTCCGCATGGCGCAGGTTCGACAGGCCCAGCCGGCGCAGCGCGAAGGCGGCGCCGAGGCCCTGCATCCCCGCGCCCACGATCAGCACGTCCGCCGCCGGCCGGCCGTCGGGGCCGGGACGCGGCGGCGACCAGTCCGCGGGGGGGTGCTCGAGCCGCGCCAGCCCCTCGGCGAGGCGCGCTTCGAGGGCGGCGAGCCCGTCGGCCTGGGACATGTCCTGCGGCATGGGCCGAAGGCTGGCGGCCGCCGGGCGCGGCGTCAACCGCGCCGACCGCCGCCCGCGCCGCGGCGTTTTTCCGCGCCGAGGCGGGCGGCAGGGGTTGGAGGGGGCCGCGCGCCGGTCTAGATGCAGCGCAGGACGGGGAGCGGCCGCCGCAACGCCGCCTCGACCGTCCCGGCGCGGGGCGGGGGGGACGGCCCCCCGGACGCTCCCGCCCGATCGCGAGATGACAGGGAGCCGCAACGATGGCCTTCGAACTTCCCCCGCTGCCCTACGCCCATGACGCGCTGGCCGATGCCGGCATGTCGAAGGAGACGTTGGAGTTCCACCACGACATCCACCACAAGGCCTATGTCGACAACGGCAACAAGCTGATCGACGGGACGGAGTGGGCCGGCAAGTCGGTCGAGGAGATCGTCGTCGGCACCTACCAGGCCGGCGCCGTGGCGCAGAACGGGATCTTCAACAACGCCTCTCAGCATTGGAACCACAACCAGTTCTGGGAGATGATGGGCCCGGGCGCCGCCGGCATGCCGTCGGAGCTTGAAAAGCGCATCGCCGACGCCTTCGGTTCGGTCGACGACTTCAAAAAGGAGTTCGCCGCGGCCGGCGCCGGTCAGTTCGGCTCCGGCTGGTGCTGGCTGGTCAAGGACGGCGACGCGCTGAAGGTCACCAAGACCGAGAACGGCGTGAACCCGCTGTGTTTCGGCCAGACCGCGCTGCTGGGCTGCGACGTGTGGGAGCATTCCTACTACATCGATTTCCGCAACAAGCGTCCGGTCTACCTGCAGAACTTCCTCGACAAGCTGGTCAACTGGGAGAACGTGGCGGAGCGTCTGGCCAACGCCGGCGGCTGAGGCGCGGCACGGGATCATCCGCCTCGGCGGATTGGAAAGGGCCGGCCCTCGCGCCGGCCCTTCCTCGTTTCAGGGCCGCCGTTCGGCGTGGCCGGCGCCGTCCGGACCCGGCCGGACGCCCCGCCCGCCCACCCGCGTCCGGCCGGGTCCGGACTGCGCCTTCGGGGGCGCGGCGCGCGGGGCGGAAACCGCGCGTCCGGGGCATTCATCTCGTTGACCGAGCCGGGCCGGCGGGCGATATTGCGCTAAATTTCAGTCGCTTCGGAACAATCCCATGGCTCTCACCCGCATCGTCTCCGTCCGCGTCGGAGCGGACCTGTTCGTCTTCGCCTCCGAAGACGGCCCCATCAAGTGGACCAAGGCCGCCCGCGCGGCCGCCAAGTTCGACGGCGGCGACGGCCATCTGGCCACCGTGACCAACGCGCGTCAGTCGAACGCCCTGCAGGACGCCATCGACGAGCATGGCGGCGGCTTCGTCGGCGCCTCCGGCCCGTGGATCGGGCTGGCGCGCGCGCCCGACGACGACTTCGAATGGGTGACGGGCGAGGCCTTCCGCTATTCCAACTGGTCGCCGGGCGAGCCGAACAACTTCGTCACGCCCGAGCGCTGGGTGCAGCTGTGGAACGGCCAGGCGATCTGGAACGACAACGACCAGAGCTTTCCGCGCGAGAGCGTGTTCGGCTACGTGGTCGAGCTGCGCCAGAAGGCGGCCAACGTCATCAACGGGACCGCCGGCGACGACCATATCGAGTCGGGCGGCGGGGCCGACCGGCTGAAGGGCCGCGGCGGCGACGACGTGCTGATCGCCGGCGCCGGCAAGGACCGCATGCAGGGGCAGGGCGGCGACGACCGACTGGTCGGCGGGCCGGGCGACGATCTGATGCAGGGCCAGGCGGGCGCCGACGTTCTGCTGGGAGGCGGCGGCAAGGATCGTCTGATCGGCGGCGGCGGCGACGACGTGCTGACCGGCGGCAAGCAGGCGGACGTCTTCGTGTTCACCGCCCGCTCCGGCGCCGACGTCATCAAGGATTTTCGCGTCGGCCTGGACGTGATCGAGCTCAAGGCCGCCAATCGGCTGGGCGACCTGAGCTTCGAGCAGGTGGGCGACGATGTGACCGTGGCCTTCCGCGGCGCGCAGATCACCGTCGAAAACGTCGAGGAAGAGGCGCTGCGCAACTCCCAGAACTTCGACCTCTGAGCTGCGAGCGCCCTCCGCCGTGCGGCAGCGCCGGGCGGCAGGGTCGCGCGGCCGGCCGGGCCGGACGCCGGTGGATGTTCGGTCGCGGCGGAGGCCGGCGGGGGGCCGGGGTTCCGCCCGTGTCCGCGCTTGGCGACCGTCAGCTCTGGGCGGTCGGCAGGGCGGCCAGGGCCTCGTCGACGGTGTCGACGACCGTCATGAACTCCAGAAAGCTGCGATCGCAGAAGCCGCGATCCGCCAGGTGACGGATCAGCGCGATCAGCGGGTCCCAGTAGCCGGCGACGTTGACGCAGTAGATCGGGTCCTCGTGCAGGCCCAGCTGGCGCCAGGTCAGCGCCTCGAACAGCTCG
Organism: Pseudomonadota bacterium; assembly: GCA_039816075.1. GTDB lineage: Bacteria > Pseudomonadota > Alphaproteobacteria > Rhodobacterales > Rhodobacteraceae > Albimonas. The sequence continues at coordinate 3,000 of JBCBYE010000502.1, forward strand.
TCCAGCGTGCCGGGACCGCCGGGCAGGGCGATCACCGCGTCGGCGTTCATGAACATCACCTTCTTGCGCTCGTGCATGGTCTCGGTGGCGATGTAGGTGGTCAGGCCGGGCTTGCCGATCTCCCGCGCCTGCAGGTGGCGGGGGATCACGCCCAGCGTGTCGCCGCCGGCGGCCATGGCCGCGTCGGCCACGGCGCCCATCAGCCCCACGTCGCCCGCGCCGTAGACCAGGCGGATGCCGCGCCGCGCCAGCCCGTCGCCCAGCGCCGTCGCGGCGGTCAGAAACGCCGGGTCGTCCCCGGGGCGGGAGCCGCAGTAAACGCAGACGCTGTAGGGGGCGAGGGCGGCCATGGATCGGCTCCGTCGGCAAGGGGCGCGCGGGGGCGGGAATTCGCCGGTCGATTGCGCCGCGGCGGGAAAAGAGTCAACGTATCGTTGAAGAATTGATGACGGAGCCGACGGACCCCGATGGGCAAGGCGATGCGCACGATCGTGCTGGGCGCCCTCGTGATCGCCGCGGCGATCGCGGCGGGCGTCGTGTTGCGCCTTCAGGTGATCCTGCCCTGGCAGGAGGCCGCCGCGCCGCCGGAGGTTCAGGCGCCGGCCGCCCCATCGCCGCCGCCTGCGCCGTCGCCGTCGCCCTCGTCGCCGCCTGCGCCCGTGGCCGAGCGCGAAACGGCGGCGGCCGAGGATCCCGCCGCAGACGATGACGCCGACCCGGCCCGGACCGGCGCCGAGGCC
>JBCBYE010000383.1:0-4788 GCA_039816075.1 Pseudomonadota bacterium
CCGACGTCGGCAACACCTACCTGCGCGCGCCCGTCGAAGCGGGCGAAACCACCTCCGCCGTCATCGCCTTCGGCCAGGGTGCCGAGGGCGAGACCGACGGCGTCAAGCTCTTCCTCAACGGAGAGCTCGCCGACAGCGACGCCTATTCGGGCGGCATCGGCGGCAACGACGAACCCCTCGTCATCGGCGCCACGCAGCGCCGCTCCGGCGACGGCGTCGCCGACAGGGTCGAGAACGTCTTTCAGGGCGAGATCCACCAGATCGAACTCTACGACCAACCCCTCGCCGCGGACCAGATCCAGACCCTCGCAGACGACGGATTGGCCAGCGCGCCAGGCCAGACGCTGTCGGGCGGAGACAGCGACGATTCGCTCGTCGGCGGCGCGCATGCCGACACCCTCGACGGCGGCGGGCTGAACGACACGCTGGCGGGCGAGGGCGGCCATGACAGCCTGGAGGGCGGCGGCGGCGACGACACGATCTACGGCGGCGACGGCAACGACCGGCTGACCGACGAGAGCGGCTTCGATTCCTTCTACGGCGGAGCCGGGGACGACACGATCGACGCCGCACGCGGGGACGACGCGGCCTTCGGCGGCGCGGGCGACGACACGCTCTACGGCGGCGAGGGCCGGGACGTCATGCATGGCGGCGACGGCGACGACGCGCTTTACGGCGGCGAAGGCCAGAGCGACATGAAAGGCGATGCCGGCGACGACCTGATGGTCGGCGGCGGGGACGAGGATTGGATGCAGGGCGGCGACGACGCCGACACGCTGCAGGGCGCCGGCGGCCGAGACACGCTGTTCGGCGGCGACGGCGACGACCGGTTGGAGGGCGGCGACGACGCCGACAGCCTCTACGGCGGCGAGGGCGAAGACGCGCTCTACGGCGGCGGCGGCGACGACGTCTTTTCGGGCTTCGAAGGGGGCGGCGCCGACGACGTCTTCGGCGGCGCCGACACGGACGCCCTGGACCTGACCGACGCGTCGGAAGAGGGGCGCCCCTGGACCCTGCAGCTCGACGACGAGGATGCGGTGCTGTCCGACGACGGCGCCATCATCCAGCTCAGCGACGAGGCCGGCGGCGAGATCATTTTCGAGGACGGGGAGACCATCAATTTCGACGGCATCGAGCAGATCCACTACTGACGCCGACGCGACGGTCCGATGGTCGGAGTGGCAGGATTCGAACCTGCGGCCCCTGCCTCCCGAAGACAGTGCTCTACCAGGCTGAGCTACACTCCGGACCGTTGCGGCGGAGCGGGCGATAGCAGGGGGCGCCGGGCGAGGCAAGCCCGAAGCGCCGCGCGCCCGGCGCCTTGAAGCGGCGATGCCCCGGCGCTACCGTCCGCGCCGCGTTGGGGCGTCGCCAAGCGGTAAGGCAACGGTTTTTGGTACCGTCATTCGCAGGTTCGAATCCTGCCGCCCCAGCCAGCCCCGAAGCGGCCGCCCGGCCGGCGCGAAATCCACCGCCGCCGGACGGGGCCGCACCCCCTCAGAAATCGATGCGCCAGCCCGCGCCCAGGGTGGACCCGCTGTCGGATCCCGTCTCCGCCCCCACGACGCCGACGCCCAGCTCGTCGAGGTCGAAGACCTCGACCTCCACCTCGACCGATGCCGCCTCGCCGCCCAGCGGCTGGTTGACGCCCACATAGACGCCGTCCGCCACGTTGCGCCCGGCCGTCACCTGCGCGCCGCCCGCATCGCTTTCGTCGATGCGCAGCACGTCCAGCCCGACGGCCGAACGGACGTCGCCGGTCACGCCTTCGCCGCCGCTCAGCAGCGTGCGCACGGCGTTGGCCAGCAGCAACGCGTCCACGGGGCTCAGGCTTTGACTGTCCTCGCCGAAGATGGTGCGCGGCAGCACCTCTCCCTCCGGCACGGCGGGCGTGGAGGCGAAGCCGATTTCGGGTGCCGAGGCCGTGCCCTTCGCCTGGATCTTGCCGGTGAAGCCGTCGCGCTCATGCTCCAGCGACACGTCGAGGCTGGGGTCGATGGGCTGCTCGCCCGAAAAGCCGATGCGGCCGGTGACCAGAACGAAATCGCGGCCGAGGAAGTCGAGTCGCCCGCGCACCCGCTCCACCGCCCCGATCACGCGCGGCGCGGCGGCCGTGCCGTCGACCGTCAACGCCGCCTCCCACTCGCTGTCGAGCCCGCGGCCGCGCACGAAGATCCCGCCGGGGGCGGAGATCGTCAGGTCGAGCGTCACGTCGCCGCCCGCGGACGCTTCCGGTTCCGGCTCCGGTTCGCCCTTGAACCGCACGTCGCCCAGATCGGCGATGGCGGGGGGCAGCGCCTCCACCAGCCGCACCTCGACCCGCCCCAGGTCCACGCGTCCCGTCACGGCGAGCGCGTCGCCGTCGCCCTGGGCGGCGATGTCGGCGGAGAGGCGCGCGACCACGTCCTCGCGCCGCACCAGCACCGCGTCGTCCGCGGTCACGCGCGCGTCCAGCACGCCGCCCGGCGCGAGGGCGACCCGCGCCTCCACCCGCCCCTCGGCCCCGTCGAGGGCGGTGGCGTCCACGGCGAAGGCGCCGTTGGGCTGCAAGGAGGATCGGGCGGTCAGATCGGTCAGGATCGTGCCGGTTTCCAGAAACTGATAGCGGCCGTCGGACAGCGCCACGTCGCCGCCCAGGCGCGGCGACGCGGGCGTGCCGCCCAGATCCAGCGCGATGCGCGCGTCGCCGGTCAGAAGGTGATCCGCCGCGGGCACGTAATCCCACAGCCGCTCGATCCGCCCCTGCCAGGATACCGACCCGTCCAGCGCGCCGTCGGCGTTCAGCGCCGGCACGCCCCCCGGCTGCGCCGCCACGGGCAGGCCGGCGACGACGGTCAGCGGCTGGCCGAACTCGCCGTCCGCCCGGGCGTCGACGCGCAGGCGCCGGCCGTCCCAGGCGCCGTCGGCGTCCACGCTCAGCGCGCCAGGGTCGCTCTCGGCCCCATCCAGCCGCAGATCGCGCGCCCGCAGGGACAGCGCGCCGCGAGCGAAAGCGGGGCGCGTGTCCGCCTGCACGGTCGCGGTGATGCGCCCGGTCGACAGCGGCAGGCCCGCACCCAGCGGCTCCAACGCCTCGTGCAGGCTGCGCGGATCGGACAGCACCGCGCGAAGATCGGCGGAGAAGCCGCCGGTCAGAACCCCCGCCTCGCCCTGCACCCGCCCGCCGGGAAAGCGCAGGTCCAGCCCCTGCAGACCGACGCCGCCCTCCACGGGGGCGAAGCGCAGCGGCTCCGCCAGGCGCGCGCGCAGCGGCCCGGCGGAGGCGACGAGCCGCGCCACCTGGCCGCGCGGACCGCCGTCGCCGGCGACGTCCGCCTGCGCCTCCAGCGACAGGCGCAGACGCTGCGGCTCCTGTTCCGGCAGGCGCAGGCGACCGGCGCCCTCCACGCCGAGGGTCAGCGCGTCCAGGGTCCCGGCCAGCGACGCCTGCAGGGACAGACGCCGCGCCGGACCGGCATCGAGGCGGGCCACCGACAGCGCGGCGTCGATCTCCCGCGCGTCGCTCAGCGCCTCCTCCGCCTCCACGGTCAGCCGAGCATCGCGCAAGGACAGGCCGTCGCCGGCGGCTTCGGGCGCGCTCGCCTGCGCCTGCAGACGTCCCGCTTCGCTCAGCGAGGCGGCCAGCTCGGCCGAGGGGATCGCCGCGCCGCCGGCGGAGACCCCGGTCAGCGTCGCCTCCACCTCGCCCGACGGCGTCTCGCCGCGCAGACCCGCGGCGGAGGCGGTCAGGTCGATGCGCCCCACGGTCGCCGCGCCCGCCGCCGCGAGGCGGGACAGGCCGGCGGTGATCTCGACGCTCGGTTCGCCCAGCGCGTCCCGCGCCGACGCCTCGGCGACCACCGCGCCGATGCCGCCCGCGTCCTTCAGCGCAATGTCCTGCAAGGCGACGCGCAGATCGACATCCAGCGGACCGCCCTCCGCCGCCGGCGCCGGGGCCGACGCGGCGAGGCCCAGCTGCCCCACGACATAGCCGTCATAGCCGGCCTCGCGCGCGTCCAGCCGCAGCTCTCCATGGGGCGCGCCCAGCACGTCTCGCAGCCGCGCCGTGGCCTCCGCCGACGCCGCCCGGCCGCCCAGCGCCTCCACCCCCGTCAGGCTCAGTTCCGCCGTCGCGTCCTGGCGTCCGGCCTCGCGCCGCGCCTCGATCCGCGCCTCCACCGCGCCCGACAACGGCGGCAGATCCAGCCGGTCCGTCAGCGCCGACAACGTCGCCAGATCGGGGGCGGACAGTTCGAACACGCCCTCGGCGCCCGGCGCCGCCAGGTCCACGTCGCCGGACCCGGTCAGCCGCGCGCCCAGCGCATCGACCTCCAGCGTCGTCAGCCGGGCCACCTCGCCGTCCAGCCGCCCGTCCAGCGCCGCCGTCGCCTCGCCGAACGCCGGCCCCAGCGCCCGCAGCGCCAGACGGCCGCCCGGCGCGGGGCCGACGGTCAGATCGTGCGACGCCTCCACATCGCCGAGGGCCTCGCCGTCCCAGGCGAGCCCCGTCAGGTTCGCCGTGCCGACCAACGCCAGGGCGTCGAACGGCCCGCTCGCACGCCCCTCCCAGCGCAGGGCGGCGGAGGCGGGCACGTCATAGGCCCGCGCCAGCGGACCCAGACGCGGCGCCTCCGCCGTGAAGGTCAGATCCGCCTCGCCCTGCGCCGGCGCGGCCTCGCCCGACAGGCTCAGCGTCAGCGGCGTGCTAGCCACGCGCAGAACCTCCAGCCGCGCGACGCTGAGCCTGTCGGGCGAGGCCGCGCCGGCGCAGGGCGAGGCGGATCTGACCTTCACGGCGGAGGCGCCGCG
>JBCBYE010000499.1:0-3781 GCA_039816075.1 Pseudomonadota bacterium
CGAGATCGCGGGGTTCGACGCCGAGGGCGACGTAGTCCCCGTCGATCCCATGGTGGGCGAGCCAGTGCCGATGCAGGCGGGGGGAGCGGGAATGGGCGATGGGCCAGCCGATGACGCCGGCGAGCGGGAGGCGGTTCATTCGGGCAAGCGCCCCCTGATGCGCAGGTAGCCGAGGATTTCGAGGAGCGGCAGGCCGAGGACGGAGAAATGGTCGCCGTCGACGCGGGCGAAGAGCTGGGCGCCGCGGGCCTCCAGCTTGTAGGCGCCGACGGTTTCGAGGGCCTCGTCGCCCATGGCGGCGAGATGGTCGGCGATGAAGGCCTCGGTCAGCGGACGCATGACGAGGCGGGCGGTTCCCACATGGCGCCAGACGGGGCGCCCCTCTTCGGCGATGACGGCGGCGGAGAGAAGCTGGTGCGGTCGCCCGGAGAGCCGGCGGAGCTGTTCGGCGGCGGCGTCGAGCGTCGGCGGCTTGTCATGCAGGGCGCCGTCGCAGACGAGAACCTGATCGGCCCCGAGGACCAGGTCGGAGGGGCGGCGGGCGGAGATGCGCAGGGCCTTGAGCTCCGCCAGGGCGTCGGCGACGTCGCGGGCGGGCGCGTTTTCGGCGGCGAGGGCCGCCTTCACCTCGGCCTCGTCGACGCGGGCGGGAGCGATGTCGATCTGCACGCCCGCGGCGCGCAGCATGTCGGCGCGGGCCCGCGAGGCGCTGGCGAGGATCAGGGGTGCGGTCATGGGTCGAGGCCCTTGTCGCGCATGAGGGCGAGGATGGAGGCCGCCGTTTCCTCGATGCTGCGGCGGGTGACGTCGATGACGGGCAGGCCGAGCCGGTCGAAGAGGAGGCGCGCCTCGGCCAGTTCGGCGCTGATGGCGGAGGGATCGGCGTAATCCTCGCCCCTTGGGGCCTGGCCGGCGAAGGGGGCGCCGAGGGTTTCAAGGCGTTCCGAGCGAACCTGACGCAGGCGCGTGGGGCTGGCGGTGAGGCCGATGGCGAGGGCGCCGCGGGCGATGGCCTGTTCGAGCGCGGCGGGAGGCGGACGGCGCGGCACGAGGGGCACGTTGGCGGCGCGGATGCCGCGGACGGCGAGATAGAGGCAGGTGGGCGTCTTGGAGGTGCGCGAGGGGCCGACGAGAATGACCTGGGCGCGGCTGAGCCGGTCGGTGGAGGCGCCGTCGTCCTGGGTCATGGCGAAGTCGATGGCGGCGACGCGGTCGAAATAGCCGGCGCCGAGCACGTGCTGGCGGCCCGGGCGATGGGCGCGGCCGGCGCCGGTTTCGGCGGAGATGGCCTCGAAGAACGGATCGAGGAGGGCCACGGCGCGCTGGCCGAGATCGGCGCAGCCGCGTTCCAGACGCTCCGCCAGCGCGGGATCGAGCAGGGTGTAGACGGTGAGGCCCGGTTCGGCGGCGATGCGGCCGAGGACGTCGTCGACGCCGGCGGCGCTGCGGACGAAGACATGGGTGCGTCGCTGCGGGTCGACGCCGTCGAACTGGCTGAGCACGGCGGCGGCGGCCGCGGCGGCGGTCTCTCCGGTGCTGTCGGAGACGAGGTGCAGGACCGGGCGGAGACGTTCGGCAGGCATGGCGGAACGGTAGCCGCCTGGGGATAGCGGGGAAAGCCGGGATCGATCCGGCGTTTCGCGGGGGACCGGTGGAAAACGGGCGGAACGGTCCCCGGCGTTCGCGTCTGGGGATGGCTTGGGCGAGGTCGATGAGGACGGCGTGGATAAGAGTCGCGACAGGGCGCCGCATCCGGGTTTGTCTATGAAACGAAAGTCGGAGCGTCGGAGGCGCCGGGTTGCAGGGCGTTGAGATCGTTGGGAAATTCGCGGCGGTGCGACGCGCGAAATGCACTGCGGGCTTGACGGACCCCTGTCAGGTTTGATTGACAACTGTGGATGTTTCTGTGGACGGTTGCGGGACGCGTGGTGATCCCCGTTGTCCACAGGCCCTACGTCCCTCAACATTCCAATCAGGCTCCCATGGCTGTTATGACCGACGCTGCGACCCGACCCGAGGCTTCGGCCGATGCCATGAAAGACAAGCTCTTGCTGCGGGCGCTGCGCGGAGAGGCGTTGGACACGCCCCCGGTCTGGCTGATGCGCCAGGCGGGACGCTACCTGCCGGAATACAAGGCGACGCGGGCGGAGGCCGGAAGCTTTCTGGACCTGTGCTATGCGCCGGAGCTGGCCACGGAGGTCACGCTGCAGCCGATCCGGCGGTTCGGCTTCGACGCGGCGATCCTGTTCGCGGACATCCTGCTGGTGCCGCAGGGCCTGGGCGCCGATCTGCGGTTCGAGGTCGGCGAAGGGCCGCGCCTGTCGACGGTGACGTCGGAGGCGGACATGGCCGCGCTGAAGCCGGCGGATGCGGTGCATGAAACGGTGTCGCCGGTCTATGAGACGGTGGCGCGGTTGCGCGAGGCGCTGCCGCCGGAGGTGACGCTGATCGGCTTCGCCGGAGCCCCTTGGACCGTGGCCACCTACATGATCGCCGGGCGCGGCACGCCGAACCAGGAGCCGGCGCGGCGCATGATCCTGGAGGCGCCCGATCTGTTCGACGCGCTGATGGCGCGGATCGAGGCGGCGACGATCGAGTATCTGTCGCGGCAGATCGAGGCGGGCGCGGAAGTCGTGAAGATCTTCGACAGCTGGGCGGGGTCGCTGACCTGGGCGGATTTCGAGACATACGCCGTGGCGCCGGCGCGGCGCATCGTGGAGGCGCTGGCGGCGCGGCATCCCGGCGTTCCGGTGATCGGGTTTCCGCGGGGCGCGGGCGCGGCCTATGACGGTTTTGCGGCGAAGACCGGGGTTCAGGGGCTGGCCATCGACCAGCATGTGCCGCCGGACTGGGCGGCGCGGCGGCTGCAGCCCGAGGTCTGCGTTCAGGGGAACCTCGACCCGATGCTGATGGTCGTGGGCGGCGAGGCGCTGGATGCGGGCGTGGCGCGGCTGAAGGCGAGCCTGGGCGCGGGGCCGTGGATCTTCAACCTGGGTCACGGCATCACGCCGGATGCGGACCCGGCGAATGTGGAGCGGCTGCTGCGCGCGATCCGGGGCTGAGCCCATGGGCGATTTTCTGGCGGCCGGATACCTGTGGTTCAAGGCGCTGCATGTGATCAGCGTGATCGCCTGGATGGCGGCGTTGTTCTACCTGCCGCGGCTGTTCGTCTATCACGCCGAGCAGGCGCCGCCGGGCAGCGCGCTGTCGGAGACCTTCACGGTGATGGAGCGTCGCCTGCTGAAGGCGATCATGAATCCCTCGGGCGTGGCGGCCTGGCTGTTCGGCCTGCTGACGATCGCCTCTCTGGGCTGGGAGTATCTGCTCTACAGCCCCTGGCTGCACGCCAAGCTGGTTCTGGTGGCGGCGATGACATGGTTTCACCATCGCTGCGTGACCTGGCAGAAGGCCTTCGCGGCCGATGAGAACGTCCATGAGGGGCGCTATTTCTGGCTTTGGAACGAGGCGCCGACGGTGTTGATGGTGGGCATCGTGATCCTGGTGATCGTGCAGCCGTTCTGAGCGGTCATGCGGTCGATTGACTTTCCGACCGGCTTTGCCCTATCAGCAGGAACGAAACGGCGCGGGGGCCCTACAGATGCACCGCGCGAGGGCCGTCCGGCCCGCGCTTTCCCCCCCTGATCCGCTCTCTGGACCCGGAAAATTCCATGGAAATTGAGCAGCTTAAGCTGTCCGAGCTGAAGGCGAAGTCGCCCACGGCCCTGCTTGCCTTCGCCGAAGAGCTGGAGGTGGAAGGCGCGTCGGCGTTGCGCCGTCAGGA
>JBCBYE010000770.1:0-2020 GCA_039816075.1 Pseudomonadota bacterium
CCTTCGGCTTGCGAGCCTTGACCCTTTCGGCGACTCGCCTTCCGCGCAACCGTCGTTCCAGGCCTCTCCGGCGCAGGCTGGCGGGCGGGCCGGCGCTCTGCCGCAGGCAGGCGCTCGGGGCGCCCGACAGCGCGCCGGCGCCTCAATAGCCGGTCATCTCCAGATACCCCACGCCCGCATGGGTCCCCTCGAACCGCACCGGCCCCTCCCAATAGGCCACCGACGTCGCCATCCAGCTCTTCGGGTTCACCGCCCGCGCCTCCACCTCCAGGCCCCGCGACGGGATCGCCACGCGCCAGCGCGTCGGAACCTCGCGCCCCGCCACCCGCGTGCGGGCCAGGGGCGTCAGCTCCACCTCGCCCGGCGCCAGGGGCGCCGCCGTCCCGTCCGCCGCGATCCAGGTCCCCGCCCGCCAGGCCCGTCCGCCGTCCGAGCGTCGCACCTGCGCCGCCATGACCTTGCCGCCCCCCGGCAGATGCAGCGCGAACCAGTCCCAGCCCGCCTGCCCCGCCTCCAGCGCCGCCGAGGACCACTCCCGATCCAGCCAGGCGCGCCCGCTCACCGGCACGCGCCCGGCGCCGAAATCCATCCATCCCTCGGCCCGCAGGAACGGATGCGAGTAGTAATAGCTCGCCGTCCCCCCCTCGGACTTCACCGAAAACCCGTCCTCGCCCTGCAGCACCAGCGGCCCCTCGGCCGCCAACGACAGCGCGTAGGAAAACCCCTCGCCCGAGGCCGCGACCCGCAGCGGCGCGAAGGGCGCCTCCACGTCCTCGCCCAGGCTCTCCAGCCGCCAATCGTCGATCCAGGCCCGAAACGGCAGGATCGCGACCCCCGCCTGCCCGACGCCGGCCCGCGCGAAGCGCTCCGCGCTCACATGCCGGTCGGCCGAGGTGGCCGCCGCATGCGCCATCCAGACCTGCGGCGCCGACCACCCGTCGAGCGCGGGCGCCGGGCTCAGCGCCTGGCGGAACAGCGTCCATTGCAGCCCGTAATCCGCCCCGTCCGGCCCCTGCAGGTTGGCGGTCAGATACCACCACTCCGTGCGGAACCCCGGATGCGCGCCATGGTCCCGCGGGAAGGCGAACGCCCGTCCCGGCTCCACCTCGGAAAACCCGGCGCCGTCGCCGCCCATCCCCGCGAAGCCGCCCTGCTGCGCCGCCGCGCCCGAGGCGCAGAGCAGACCCGCCAGCAGCGCCCCGGCCACCGCGCTGAGCCAGGCGCCGGGCGCCGGGCCGCCTCCAGCCCGACCTCCAAACCGAACCCGGCCCCGACCCCGGCCCTCCGCCGCCCCGCGCGCGCCCGCCGCCGCCATCGCCGCCGCCATCGCCGCCGCCATCGCCATCGCCGACCTCCCCGTCATCCTACCGCTCCGCCGAAAACGTCGCCGCCAGCCGCGCCGGCGGGGCCTTGGCCAGCCGCGCCAGGGGCGCCGCCGCCGCCAGGGCCGAGGCCATCAGCGCCAGGGCCCCCAGCCGCGCCCAATGCTCGGGAAACAGATGAAGCGGCAGCCGCCATCCGAACGCCTCCACGTTGATCACCGCCACCAGCGCCCAGGCCAGCGCCACGCCCAATGGCACGGCCAGCACCGCCGTCGCCAGCGCCAGCCCCAGGGTCTTGCCCAGCTCCAGCGCCGCCAGCCGCCGCCGCCCCGCGCCCATGGCCCACAAGGGCGCCAGCTGCGGCAGCCGCGCCTCCGACAACGTCGCCAGCGCCGTCAGCAGCGCCAGCCCCGCCACCGCGAAGGTCAGCGCGTTCAATGCCGCCGTCACCGCGAAGGTCCGCTCGAACACCGAGGCCGACAGCCGCCGCAGCGCCGCCTGATCGATGCTCTGCGCCACCGGCGGCCCGCCCGCCGCATTGAGCGCGCCCAGAAAATCCTGCACCGCGCCGGGCGTCAGCCGCACGCCGTAGCCGCCGCCCTCGGCCCCCGGCCAGCGCGCCGACATCGCCGACAACGCCACCCGGATCTGCCCCCTGGGATTGCCGTAATCGGCGTAGATCCCCGCCACCTGCAACG
>JBCBYE010000650.1:0-2616 GCA_039816075.1 Pseudomonadota bacterium
CAGCATTCGAGCACTGCGATCGTAAGATCAGCTTGGCCGACCAATAGCCGCTATGGGCCGAGAGTTCCTTGGCCAACTAGTACCGTTGCGCGGGTTTTTTAGCCGCCTTCGCCCTGCCACATCGAGACTGACTTTTTCGAAGCTGCGTGGCGCGCCAGTTTCGGCTCCAGTGGTTCAAACTCTGCACTTTGCCGGTCCCAGATCGGCTCGTGACGAGTGCTTGGAAAAGGGTCCAGGTCCGTCTTGGCCCTCACCCCCTGGCAACGCCGACAGTCAAGACTGAGCGGGGACTGAGACAAGGTGGTTGTCCCAGCTGCGGTTGCTGGTTCGGCGGGCTTCGAGGATGCCGTTCGCAAGCGCCGCAGCTCCTCCATCGCCGTCCGTGAAGACCAGACCTTCTGCTGCGGCCGCCACGCCGCAAACATCACGCAGATCGATGGCGCGTTCGAACGCGAAGTCGGCTCCAGAGAAGACCAACGCCACCCCTCCGCGTGGCGCCGTCAGCGCTGCCAGCTCGCCGTTGGCGGATGTTGCGACGGAGCCCGCGTAGCCCCGCGTCCGGCTCTGGGTTTCAGCCGGCGCGCCGCGCCATGTCAGCCGAGAGTCGCCCGGCCGCCAAAGAGCCAAGAGCGGCGGCACCTCCCGCAGGTCTCCCTCCCATTGCGCGGCGCAGGCCACGAGGCCGTCGGCCCGCACGGCAAGGTGGCGCAGCGAGTTCCGCCGCAGCGCCGGCGCCGCCTCCACGCGGTCGATCACGCCGCCGTCGACCGCGGACAGCCGCGCCAGGTTCGGCCGCATCGTGGCGAGGTTCAGCTTGGCGCGCCCGCTGTCGGGATGGGTGAGGATGCCGCCGTTCGCGACCACCAACGACGCACCATCCGGCGCGAGCACGACCTCATGCGGACCGACGCCCAGCGTGGGAACCTCGCCCAGCCGTCGATATCCGGCGCCGGCGTCCCAGACCCCCAAGCGCCCCTCGCCGGCCTCGAAGGCGTTTTCGGTCGTGAACAGCAAGGCTCCGTCGGCGGAGTAGGCTCCGTGGCCGCAGAACGCACGCCCGGTCGGCGGGGTCAGCCGCGCGCGTTCCCGCCCCTCGGCGCAGTCGATCACCAGGGCGAAACGGCCCGGGCGCCGCGCGAACGCGACGGCCTCAGGGCGGCGCGGATGCGCGGCGGCGGCGTGGCCTCGGCCGGGCAGCGGAAGGGCGAAGAGACTGGCGCCCTCGGCGCTGAGGCCGTGCAGGGCGTAGCGTCCGTCGCGCTCGCGAGCGGCGGCCAGGAAGACGGGGCCGCCGGCGTCCGCCCATCCCAGCGACGGCGCGCAGGCCGCGGCCCCGGCGGCGGCGAGAAGGCGGCGGCGGGAGAGATCGGTCATCGCCTCGCCTCAGTCGCCGTCGAGGGAGTTGAAGCCGGCCTCGAGGCCGAGCGCGCCGCCGATCCCTTCGTCGACCGCCTTCAGAACATCGCGGGCCGCGGTGCGCGCGGCTTCGACGCCGAGGCGCCGTGCGGGTTCGGCCACGGCCTCCGCCAGCGGCGGCTCGATGCGCGCCGCGACCTCCATCGCACGGTCGAAGGCGGCGCGGACGGCGTCGGCGTCTTCGGGCGCAAGCTCGGGCAGGAACGCGGCCTCGGCAAGCTGGGCCAGGGCCGCGAGCGACAGGACCACGTTGCGCTGCGGCCGACCCGACCGCCACGCTTCCGCCCGGCGCGGGCGCGGACGATCGAAGGTTCCCAGCGGCCGGCCGAGACGAAGGTCGATCACAGCTTCGAGGCCTGAGGCGAGGGCTCCGAAAACCTCGGCGCTCGCCTCGGCCGGCGACGCATAAAGGGGGTTCTCCGGGCCGGGCGTGGTCATCATCTCGGCATAGCCGCCGCGCCAGTCGGCCTCGATGGCCGCGGCGTTGGCGGCGAGATCGGTCGAAATCGCGCTCAGCAGACGGCAGGGATAGGCCGCCGCGTCCGGCGCGACGTCGCCGCGGTCCGGGTCGAACAGCAGGAAGTCGAGCGCGAAGAGACCGCGCGCGGCGACCGAGACCTCGGCGAAGGCCGCCCGATCGTCCACGGCCGGATCCTCGTCGCGGATCAGGACGCCGAGCGCGCGGGGCGTGAAGCCCCTCGCGTCGGGCCAGAACGCGATGGCGAAGGCGCGATCCTCGGCTTCCGACGGGCCGAAACGGAGATGAGAGACGCCGATCCAGGCGTCGAAAGCGTTGTGATAGGCGGACTTCAGCGCCTCGATGGGGGCGTTTTCGACGCAGAACGCCTCGGAAATGGCCGCAAAAGCCTCGGTTTTAGCGCTCAGATCGGCATATCCGGGCAGGACATGCGCCTCGATCGCGCGCTCCACGAGGGCCGAATGGTCCTGAGCGGCGGCGAAAACGGGCCAAAACGCCAGAAAAAGAGCGCTCGAAATGCGCATTACAGGCTCTCCAGGAAGCGGATCAGCGCCTCACGGTCGCCTTTCGGCAGCGCGACGACGGCGTCGCGGGCGGCCTGGGCCTCTCCGCCATGCCACAGGACGGCCTCCAACAGGGTGCGCGCGCGGCCGTCGTGTAGGAAGTTGGCGCGGCCGGTGACCTGCTCGGTCAGGCCTATGCCCCACAACGGCGCCGTGCGC
>JBCBYE010000079.1:0-10517 GCA_039816075.1 Pseudomonadota bacterium
ATGCGGGTGAATGGGGCGGCGCGGCCTCGGTCCGTGATACGGTCGAGACGCTGGCGCCCGACCTGTGCATCCTCGGCGGCGGATCCGCCGGCCTCTCCGTCGCCGCGGGGGCGGTGCAGATGGGCGCCTCGGTCCTGCTGATCGAAGGCGGCAAGATGGGGGGCGACTGCCTCAACTACGGCTGCGTGCCGTCCAAGGCGCTGCTGGCCGCGGGCAAGGCGGCCCATGCCATGACCCATGGCGCGCCCTTCGGCGTGACGCCGGTGCGGCCCGAGGTGGATTTCGGCAAGGTGAAGGACCACGTGCAGGCGGTGATCGACGGCATCGCGCCGCATGATTCGGTGGAGCGGTTCGAAAGCCTCGGCGTCACCGTCCTGCAGGGCTGGGGCAAATTCGTGTCGCCCGACGAGGTCGAGGTCGCGACCGAGGCCGGGCCTCGCCGCGTCCGCGCCCGCCGCTTCGTCATCGCCACGGGCAGCCGCGCCTGGACGCCGCCGATCCCGGGCCTGGCCGATGTGCCCTTCTTCACCAACGAGACCATCTTCGAGCTGCGCGACAAGCCCGAGCATCTGCTGATCCTCGGCGGCGGTCCCATCGGCATGGAGATGGCGCAGGCCCATCGCCGCCTCGGCTGCGAGGTGACGGTGATCGAGGCCGCCCGCGCCCTGGGCCGCGACGACCCGGAAATCGCCGAGATCGCTCTGGGCCGCCTGCGCGCGGAGGGCATCGACATCGTCGAGGGCGCGCCCGTCGCCGCCGCCGCCCTGACGGCCGAAGGCGGCGTGGCGCTGGAGACCAAGGACGGCCGCAGGTTCGAGGGCAGCCACCTGCTCGTGGCCGCCGGCCGTCGCGCCGCGGTGGACGGGCTCGACCTCGCCGCCGGCGGCGTGGAGCGGCATGCGGGCGGCGTGAAGGCCGACCGCGGCCTGCGTTCGGTCAGCAACCGCAAGGTCTACGTGGCCGGCGATGCGGCGGGGGATCTTCAGTTCACGCATGTGGCCGGCTGGCATGCGGGCCTCGTGATCCGCAGCGCGCTGTTCCGCATGCCGGTAACCGCCGACACCCGCGCCATCCCCTGGGCCACCTACATGGACCCGGAGATCGCGCAGGTCGGCCTGACCGAGGCGGAGGCGCGCACCGCCCATGGCGACAAGGTCGAGGTGCTGCGCTTCAAGTACGAGGAGAACGACCGCGCGCGGGCGGAGCTTGCCACCGACGGCCTCATCAAGGTGATCGTGGTCAAGGGCCGACCGGTGGGGGCCAGCATCGTGGGCCGGCACGCGGGGGAGCTGATTTCGCTCTGGTCCCTGGCGATCTCCGCCAAGCTGAAGATCGGCGCGGTCGCCGGCTTCGTCGCGCCCTATCCCACCTATTCGGAGCTGTCGAAGCGCGCCGCCGGCCAGTACTACGTGCCGCGCCTGTTCAAGAGCGGCTTCGTCAAGACCCTGGTGGGCCTGCTGGCGCGGCTGGGCTGAGCCCGATCGGCCCGGGCGAAAGGGCCTGCGCGATGCGACGCGGGGCGGCCGGGTCAGTCGGCCGCCGCGGCGGCGTCGCCGGGCCCGGTGATCTCCACGGCGAAGTTGCGGGCCCCGCGCGCGCCCTGAAACCGCTGCGCCAGGATTGCCGGCGTCAGCGCGCCGCCCTCGCCCGAGACGGCGATCTGCGTTCCTTCGAACCGATCGAGCAGCTCCTGCGTCGCCTCCAGCGTGCGGCGGCGCGCGAACAGCCGCCAATCCTTGCGCAGGCGCTTGAGAAGCTGACGCGGGTGCAGCGACAGATGCAGCGCCGCGCCCTCCGCCCCGCCGAGCGCCGCGCGCAGGCCGGCCAGCGTGGGGCCGAGCGCGTATTCATGCCCCTCCACGTCCACCTTCATCAACGCCGGTCCCTCGCCGGCGCGGGAGGCGACATCCGCCGCCGTCAGGGTCGGAACCAGCACCGGATCGCCGGTGTTCACGCCCAGCGCCGAGGTGGTGGAGGCGCCGAGTCCCCGCCGCCCGCCGTAAAGGGTCAGGCCCCCGGCATCCGCATGCAGCGCGGCGGGCAGAACCTCGGCCTTCAGACCGTTGAGGGCCAGGTTCTCCTCCAGCGCGCCGCGGGCCACCGGGTCCGGCTCCAACGCCAGAACCCGCGCGCCTTTGCGCGCGGCCAGCAGGCTGATCGGCCCGATCCAGGCGCCCACGTCGACGAAGACCATGCCCGGCCGCGCGCGCGCGGCCACGAAGGCGAGGGTCTCGTCTTCCCAGCCCTCGCCGGCGGCGCGCCAGAAAACGGCCTGGTCCTCGGTCCTCGGGCGGACGTCGAAACGCTCTCCGGCCAGGATCGCGGTCGCGATTTCCGCCATGCCGCGCCTCCCGCGCCCGTGAATCCCGCCTCGGCCGCGGTCCGCGGCCACTGGCGCGCCTCCTACCGCAGGGCTAGGATCGCGGCAATGCCGAGCGTTTCGAACGTCATGGCCCGCGGCGCGGCCACAGCCGGACCCGGCCCGTGCGCGGCGCGGGGACGGCCCGCATGAGCCTCTTGCGCTCCATCTCCGGCCGATTGCTGCTGCTGACGCTGATCTTCGTGATGCTGGCGGAGGTTCTGATCTTCGTCCCTTCCGTCGCCCGCTACCGCGAAAGCTACCTGATGGAGCGGCTGGAACGCGCGCAGATCGCCTCGCTCGCGCTGCTCGCCACACCCGACGACATGGTCAAGCCGGAGCTGGAGGCGGAGCTTCTGCGCACCGCGGGCGTTCTGAACATCGTGCTGCGCCGCGACAGCATCCGCGAACTGATCCTGGCGGCGCCCGCGCCCCTGGCGCTCGACGCGACGTTCGATCTGCGCACCGCCGGCCCCTGGACGCTGGTGCGCGACGCCTTCGCCTGCCTGCTGGCGCCGCCCGGCCGCATGGTCCGCGTGATCGGAGAGCCGGTGCAGGGGGGCGGCGTCGCCATCGAGGTGATCCTGCCCGAGGCGCCGTTGAAGGAGGCGATGCTGGCCTACGGCCTGCGCATCCTCGTGCTGTCGCTGATCATCTCGGCCGTGACCGCGGTGCTGATCGCGCTGGCGCTGCAGCGCTTTCTAGTCGGTCCCATGACGCGCGTGATCGACAGCATGCAGGCCTTCGCCGAGGATCCCGAGGATCCCGAAGGCGACATCGCCCCCCGCTCGTCCATCGCCGAGGTGGCGGCGGCCGAACGGGCCCTTGCACGTCTGCAGACCGATCTGCGCGCCGCCCTGCGCCAGCGCGCCCGCCTCGCCGCGCTGGGCGAGGCGCTGGCCAAGGTCAGCCATGATCTGCGCAACCTGCTCTCCACCGCGCAGCTTCTGGCCGACAGCCTCGACGGCAGCGCCGATCCCCGGGTGGCGCGCGTCGGGCCGAAGATCATCCGCAGCCTGGACCGCGCCGTGTCGCTGTGCGCGTCGACGCTGGACTACGGCAAGGTGGAGGAGCCGCAGCCCGTGCGCCGCACCGTGGCCCTGCGCGCCCTGGTGGAGGAGGTCGGCGACACGGTCTTTCCCGACGGCGGCGGCGGGCCGGGCCGGCCGATCTTCGTCAACGCCGCGCCCGAGGGGCTGGCCGTGGGCGCCGATCCCGACCATCTGCTGCGCATCCTCGCCAATCTCGCCCGCAACGCCCGACAGGCGATGGAGGGCGCCGGCCGCGGCGGCGCGGTGCGCATCGACGCCCGGCCCGAGGGCGAGCGCGTGGTCATCGCGGTCTCCGACGAGGGGCCGGGCCTGCCCGACCAGGCCAAGGCGCATCTTTTCACGCCGTTCAAGGGCGGCGCGACGCGCGGCGGCGCCGGCCTCGGGCTCGCCATCGCCGCGGAACTGGCGCGCGCCAACGGGGGGGAGGCGACGCTGGGCCTCTCCACCACCGAAGGCACGGTGTTCGAGGTGCGTCTGCCCGCCGCCTCCGCCGCCGCTTTGGGACAGGAAAGCGCCGCATGAGCGCGCAGGGGCCCGGTCCCTCCGGCCGTCCCGGCCCGCGCAACGCTCTGACCGACGTCGCGGGCCTGCGCGTGGGCTCGGCCCATGACGACGCGCTGCGCACCGGCGTGACCGTGATCCTTCCCGACGCCCCCGCCGTCGCGGCCGTGGACGTGCGCGGCGGCGGTCCCGGCACGCGGGAGACGGAGGCGCTGGCGCCGTCCTCCTCCGTCCGCCAGGCCCATGCGGTGGTGCTTTCCGGCGGTTCGGCCCTGGGGCTGGGCGCCGGCGACGCCGTCGCCGCGGCGCTGTCGGCGGGCGGCGCGGGGCTGCAGGTTCAGCCCGATCATCCGCCGGTGCCCATCGTGCCGGCCGCCATCCTCTATGACCTGACGCCCCAGGCCCGGGCGGCTTTCGCCGAGCAGGGCCCGCCCCATCCTCGCCTCGCCCGCGCCGCGCTGGCCGCCGCGCGGGCCGAAGGCGGGGGCGAGGTCGCCGAAGGGTCGGCGGGGGCCGGCCGCGGCGCCCATGCGGGCCGGCTGAAGGGCGGGCAGGGCACGTCGTCCTCCCTGCTGGACGGTCTCAGCGCCGAAGGGCCCGTCACGGCGGCGGCGCTGGTCTGCGCGAATCCGGTGGGGTCGGTGGTGATGCCCGGCGCCGCCGCCTTCTGGGCCTGGCCATTGGAGCGGCGTCTGGACGACGGTTGGGAGTTCGGCGGCGTCCGCCCGCCCGCCGACCTCGCGCCGACGCTCGACCCGTTGCCCGACGAGGGCCGCATCGCTCTTGCGCGCGCCGCGGCCCTCGGCGCCTCCACCCTGATCGCGGTCGTGGCCACGGACCTCTCGCTGACCAGCGGCGAGGCCCGACGCGTGGCGATGATGGCCCATGACGGTTTCGCCCGCGCGGCGCGCCCCGCGCACACGCCCTTCGACGGCGACACGATCTTCGTGCTGTCGACCGGTCGTCTCGCGGCCTCCGCGCCGTCGCCGCTGGCGATCGCCGCGCTGGGCTCCGCCGCGGCGGACGCGGTGGCCCGAGCGACGGCGCGCGGCGTGTTCCTGGCCCGCGGCGATGCCGGCGGCGCCCCCGCGTGGAGCGATCTGCCCGGCGCCGTCGCGTCGCCCCTTGCATCGACCGAGACCGCCGGCTAACTCCTGCGCCCACGCACCGGTAGCTCAGCTGGATAGAGCACCAGACTACGAATCTGGGGGTCGGGGGTTCGAATCCTCCCCGGTGCGCCATTCCCCTTGAACCCGCTCCCGCCTTTTGTCGGCCACGATGTCCGCCCGCGCGTGACGGCGGCCGGCGCGGTCCCGTCGATGGGGTTTCGTCAGCCGGAGACTGCGCGCTCGCACAGGGTGTCGAACGGCTGGAAGGCGTGGGGAGCGCCCGTACATGCAAGTTCCGGGGTTTTCCGAGGATTGAATCGCTCGCACCCGAGCTGCTGCGTCGGCTCTCAAACGCCGATGTTCGGTGTCCGGCGCGTCCCGATCATCGATCGGACTTTGGCGCGTGTCGGGGGGACGCCGACCGTACGGATCGTCCTGTCGAACTCCTCGGACCCGGTAAAAAGGCGCGTCTGGCCGATGCCGGTGCAACCCCGCCGCCGCGACGCGCTTGGGTCCGGGACAGGCCCTTGTGCGGCGCGGCTGCTCAAGGCGCGGTCCTGCGCAGGTCGGCTTCGCGGTTTTCGCAGTCGCCGCGGTCCTTCGCTTCACGGCAGCTCCGCGCCCGGCCCAGGCGCCGAAACCCGCGCGCATTCGCGCTCATCTCCCGGCCCGCTTCCCGGGGCCGCGCAATGCCAGACGCCGACCGGTTCCGCGCGGCCGCGCACATGCTCCTGCGCGCCCGGCCGCAACCCGGGCAACACCTGCGCGGGATCCGCGCCGGCGCGCATCGCGGCCTGAATGAGCGGCTCGCTGGTCACGAAGGGCGAGCCGAGCTTGCGCGTCAGCGCCTCCAGCCGGCTGGCGACGTTCACGGTGTCTCCCAGCACCGTGTACTCCAGACGGCGCTCATCGCCGATGTTGCCGACGATCACGTCGCCGTAGTGCAGGCCGATGCCCACGCGGATGGGCTCCAGCCCCTCGGCCGCGCGCGAGGCGTTCCAGCGGTCCATCTCCGCGAGCATCTCCGCAACGCAGCGCAAGGCGCGGGCGGCATCGTCCGGGCGCGGTTCGGGCGTGCCGAAATGCAGCATGATCGCGTCGCCGATGTACTTGTCGATCGTGCCGCCATGGCTCAGCCCGATGCGGGCGAGACGGCCATGGAAGTCTCGGAGCAGCGCGACCAGCTCCGCTGGCGCCAGTCGCTCGGAAATCGCGGTGAAACCCACCATGTCGGCGAAGAGGACGGCGACAGGCTGGACCTTGGGCTCGCCGAAGGACCGGCCGCTGGCGGTCAGCTCCTGCACGAGATTGGGGGAAAAGTAGCGTGACAGGGCGGAGCGCTGACGCTCCGTCGCCAACTGCCTCACCACGAGCTGACGAGAGCGTCGGACGGTCAGGGTCAGAATGAGCGTCGCCGCCAGGAGAAAGACGATCTGGTTGACCAGCCGCGCGACGCCGACGGCGCGGGGGTCCAGCACCCGGTCGAGCGCGGCGTCGAGGCTGAGGCCTGCGTCGAGCACGTCGCGCGAGGAGAAGGCCTGCGTTTCGGGCAGGCCGACGACCCAGAGATATCCGGCGCTCCATGACGCAGCGGCGGCGACGCCCGCCCAGACCACGAGCGCCGGCTTGTAGCTGAGCGCCATGTAGACCAGGAACAGGCCGAGATAGAGAAAGCCGGGCGCGCGCAGGTTCATCTGCGGCGACCAGCCATCCAATCCGTAGGGATTGGGGAAGATCAGCAGGTAGCTGAGGACCGCCGCGTCGAGCAGCAGGAAGACGGCGATGACCGGCGTGCCGCCGAGGCCGCGGACGGCCAGAACATAGGGCGCGACGCCGAGCGCGAGGAACAAGAGCAGGACGGCGAGGTAGGCGGCCGAACGTTCCGCCGGCAGGGTCGCCATCACCCACGCGGCGAGCAGCGAAAGCACGAGGATCCGGCCCCGGAACATGTAGGTGAGGCTCGCCCGTTCTTCGCGGGCGAAGTCGGCGTCCCAGGAGGGGTCTGCGGGCGGCGCGCCGCGCTCGGCCGTGACTGCGGGCGGCGACGCGGGCCGTGAGGTCACCTCGCGGCGACCCGGTAGGTCCCGGTCGCGCTGATGTAGAGGAGGCAGGCGGCCGGGCCGACGCAGGAGAGGTCGTGCGCCACGTCGCCTTGCGAACCGATGTAGCTGCCGGGCGCGAGCTCGGACGCGGAGGCATGCGCATCGGCGGCGCGTGCCATGTCGCCCGCCACGAGCACCGCGCGCAGGAACGTTCCGCCTGTTTCGAGACGCGCCTCATGGCCGCCGGGCAGCCGCAGGAAGGTTCCGTTGCGCTCTCCATCGGACGGATCGCCCCACAGGAACGCGATCTCCGCCGTGGGGCCGGCGGCGGCATCGGCCAGCCAGGTCGAGTCGGCCGCCGTCAGCCAGACGATGTTGCGCGTCTCGAGGTTGACGGGCCGCTCGCCGTTGTCGAACTCCTCGTCGGCCGGCTGCACGAGGTAGGGGCCGGAGTCGATCTCCAGGAACGCTAGGCCGCCGCCGGGGCCGACGGCGGTGATGTGGGTCTCGCCCGCAGGCTGCGTCCAGAAGGATCCGGGCGGCATCCACAGCGGGACGGCCGCGGGGTCGTCGTTGTGGACTTCCCCCTCGATCACGACCGCGCGGTAGGTGATGTTGTGGATATGCGGGGGCGAGGAGAAGCCGTCCGCGAACCGGATGAGGGCGCCCGTCGGCACGTCGGCGCGCAGATCGCCCCACAGCACGCCGGCCTTCGGGCTGGCGTCGCCGCGCAAGGGGTTGAGCGGGATCAGCTCGAAATCGCCGCGCGCGACGACCTCCACCGAGGGTTCCGCGTGGGCCGACAGGCCGGCGATGGCCACGCCGATGCCGACGCCGAACATGGTGAGACTCTTGCGCATCTTCGTCCGCCCTTTCTGGACACCCCAACCCTGCAACATGTAGGCATGCGGCGTTTCGGGATAATTGGGAAAGAAGCGGATACACCGTCCGCCATGGGGGGATAATGAGCCTGGACCCGAAGTCGTTGGAACTGTTCGTTCGTGTCGTCGCCCTCGGGGGGATCGGCAAGGCGGGGGCCGAGCTCGGCCTGTCCCGCACGGCGGCGACCCAGCGGATCCAGGATCTCGAAGCGGCCGTGGGCGCGCAGCTTCTGCATCGCACGACCCGGACCGTGTCCCTGTCGGTGGACGGCGAAATCTTTGTGGGCCATGCGCGGCGCATCCTGGAGGATATCGAGGACGCCCTCACCGATCTGCAGAACGACCCGGCGAATGTCGGCGGCGACCTCCGCGTCGCCGGCTCCGCTTCGTTCGGACGCAAGCACATCGCACCCCATGTCGCGGAGTTTCTCGAGCGATACCCGAAGCTGTCCCTGCAGCTTCATCTGAGCGACGCCGGCTTCGACATCGTCGAGAACGGCTTCGACCTCGCCGTTCGGCTCGGCGAGATGTCTCCGTCGACCCTGAAGGCGCGTCGGATCGGCGACAGCCCGCGCGTCATGGTGGCGGCGCCGCGATACCTTGCCCGCCACGGCGCGCCGTCGGCCCCGTCGGACCTGCGCGACCACAACTGCCTGCTGCGGGGGGATGCCCGTACCTGGACCACGCGCGGGCCGGACCGGGCGGTCGTGGACGTGAAGGTGTCCGGCAACTTCAGCACGAACCTGGCGGAGGCGGTCACGGAGGCCGCGCTGTCGGGCGTGGGCATCGCGCGCAAGTGCCGCTGGGAGGTGCAGGAGCATCTCGAAGCCGGCGAGCTGACGGAGG
The DNA here is from genome assembly GCA_039816075.1 of Pseudomonadota bacterium. Classification (GTDB taxonomy): domain Bacteria; phylum Pseudomonadota; class Alphaproteobacteria; order Rhodobacterales; family Rhodobacteraceae; genus Albimonas. The sequence goes on from JBCBYE010000079.1 coordinate 8,791, forward strand.
TGCTGAGCGATTGCACCGTTCTGCCCGAATGGGGGATCTACGCCGTTCGCTCGCCGTCCCCAACCCCGCCGCCGCGCGTGCGCGCCTTCACCGACTTCTTCGCCGAGAAGTTCTGCGCGACCCGATAGGAGGTCTCATCGAGCGGTCGCGGATGCCCGGTGCGGCAGGTTCGGCTGGCAGGCGGGGGCGGGCCGGAGCAGGCTGGGCGCGTGGGTCCGCCATGCGGCGCGGCGCGCCCGTCTCCTGCGTCGTCGACCCGCCTCCCGCGGCGATCGCCTCTACCGCGCAACGCGGCGGACCGGGTTCGGCGCGGCTGTCGCCGCCCCGGCGATCACCAGCGGATCGGTGGCCAAGAGGGCGCCGCCCAGGCGTTCGGCGAACGCAACGCGGCCGTCCAGCACCGCCCAGTGCGCCGTGAGATGCCGGAACGGCGGTAGACGCGACGCCGAGCACGCCGGCCTGCATCGGCGTGGGCCTCGCGTCGCGCAAGAAAAAAGCCGTCGGGCGACGCCGCATGGAGCTGCACGCGCCTTACGAGGTCCGACGCATGGCGCAGCGGATCAAGATCGCCGAAAAGGCAGGCGAAGCGCCCGGGACCGGAGAGGGCGACGGCGCAGGGCCGCTCGCATCGGCGCGTGCATTGGACGCCGCGCACGGCGAGACCCTCCGCGGCGACGCCGGCCTTCAGCGCCGAAGCGGCGAGCCGGTCGCCGCCGCACCGCCCGCCCTGTTGCAGCCCTCCGCCCGCTCGTCGACTGCAGGGCGCCGCGCCGCCTGCGGCGCGTCCATCGTCGAGGGCGTCCGGTTCCGGAAAGGGCGGTCGCGCTCGGGTCGCCTCAAAACACGAAGTCTCGGGCCGTGAAGGCGTCCGCATCATCGGTGACGACGCGGATCACGCCGCCGTCGTAGCGGATCGCAACGTCCGCCCCGCGATCCACGATCGCGAGGTCCGAGAACCGCTCGGCGCCGCCGCGCTGAAAGGCGATCTTGTCGCGGCCCTGCCGGAAATCCTCGATGACGTCGCGACCGTCGTTCCCGTCGAACACGAACCGGTCGCGCCCGCCGCCGCCGTCCAGCGCGTCCCGGCCCTTGCCGCCCTTCAGAACGTCGCGCCCGCCGCCTCCGGCCAGCGCATCTCTGCCTTTGCCGCCGTCCAGAATGTCGCGGCCGCCGCCGCCGGCCAGATCGTCGCGTCCGCGGCCGGCGTCGAGGCTGTCGCGCCCGGCGCCGCCGTTCAGGGAATCGTCGTCGCCGCGACCCAAGAGCCGGTCGGCGCGGGCCCCGCCGAACAGCATGTCGTCGCCGCCGCCGCCGATGATGCGATCGGCGCCGCGCGCGCCCCGCAGATCGTCGTCGCCGTCGCCGCCGAAAACCGTGTCGTCACCGTCGCCGCCCATGACCCGGTCCGCGCCTCCGTCGCCCCGCAGCGCGTCGTCGCCGCCGCCGCCGGCCAGGGCGTCGTCGCCCGCGCCGCCGGCGATCCGATCCATGCCGCCCGCGCCCCTCAGCTCGTTGCGCGCGTCGTCGCCCGTCAGCGTGTCGCCGCCCGGGGACCCTACGATGTTCTCGATGTCCACGACGCTGCCGCGCTCGGCGCGCGGAAAACCGTCCTGCGTGCGAAACTGCGCGCCCGTCCCCAGGTCGACCTCGAAGGAAAAGCGGCTGTCGACGCCCGAAAAGTCGACGGTGTCCACGCCGTCGCCTCCTTCGGCGTCGTCGGGGCGATC
>JBCBYE010000337.1:0-5303 GCA_039816075.1 Pseudomonadota bacterium
GACCTGGTCTACGCCCCCCTGGAAACCGACCTTCTCGCCCAGGCCCGCGCCCGCGGCCTCGCCGCCGTCGACGGCCTCGGCATGCTCCTGCACCAGGGTCGTCCGGGCTTCGAGGCGTGGTTCGGTCCCCGCCCCCAGGTGGACGACGCCCTGCGCGCCGCCGTGCTCGGAGCGTCCGAATGAAGATCCTCGGCCTCACCGGCTCCATCGGCATGGGCAAATCCGCCACCGCCCGGATGTTCGCCGACGAAGGCTGCCCGGTCTGGGACGCCGACGCCGCCGTCGCCCGCCTCTACGGCCCCGGCGGCGCCGCCGTCGCGCCCGTCGCGGCGCTGCGGCCCGGCCTTCAGGACGGCGACGCCCTCGACCGCGCCGCCCTGCGCGCCGCGGTCACCGAGGATCCCACGTTGATTCCCCGGCTCGAGGCCATCGTCCACCCCCTCGTCGGCCAGGATCGCGCCGCCTTCCTCGCCCGGGCCCGCGCCGACGGCGCCGCCGTCGCCGTCTGCGACATCCCCCTCATCTTCGAAACCGGCGGGGAAAAGGCCTTCGACGCCGTCGTCGTCGTCTCCGCCCCGGCCGAGATGCAGCGCGCCCGCGTCCTCGCCCGCCCCGGCATGACCGAAAAGACCTTCGAAACCATCCTCGCCAAGCAGGTTCCCGACGCCGACAAGCGCGCCCGCGCCGATCACGTCGTCGACACCTCCCAGGGCTTCGACAAGGCCCGCGCCCAGGTCCGGGCCATCCTCAAGGCGCTCACATGACCCGCGAAATCGTCCTCGACACCGAAACCACCGGCCTCGATCCCGCCTCGGGCGACCGCATCGTCGAACTCGGCGCGCTGGAGCTCGACAACCACGTCCCCACCGGCCGCACCTTCCACGAATACCTCGACCCCGAGCGCGACATGCCGGCCGAGGCCGAGGCCGTCCACGGCCTCTCCGCCGACTTCCTCCGCGGCAAACCCAAATTCGCCGAGGTCGCCGACCGCTTCATCGCCTTCCTCGGCGACGCGCAGCTGGTCATCCACAACGCCGAATTCGACATGAAATTCCTGAACGCCGAATTCGACCGGGCCGGCCGCCCCGCGCTGCCCAGATCCCGCGCCGTGGACACGCTGGCCATCGCCCGCAAACGCTTTCCCGGCGCGCCCGCGAACCTCGACGCGCTCTGCCGTCGCTTCGGCATCGACAATGGCGGCCGAGAGCTTCACGGCGCCCTCCTCGACAGCGAACTGCTGGCCGAGGTCTATCTGGAACTCATCGGCGGCCGCCAACCCGGCCTGGTGCTCGCCAAGGCCGGCGCGCAGGCCGCCGGGTCCGCCGGCGGCGCCGCCTGGACCCCGCCGCCGCGCCCCGCGCCCCTGCCGCCGCGCCTGACCGAGGACGAAAAGGCCGCCCATGCCGCCTTCATCGACGACCTCGGCGATGCGGCCCTGTGGAAGCGCAACGCCTGACGCCGGCGCCGCCCCGGACCTGATCCGGGGCCTCCTGCCCCCGCCGTCAGGAGGGACGCCCCGAACGGCGCGGCGCCCTCGGCCCCGGCGCCCGGCGGCGGCCCCGGCGGCCCCGGATCTGCTCCGGGGCGACCCTGCGCCCGCGATCTCCGTCGAACGGACCTCGAAACCCGGGATTTCGCCCGCTCAGGCCGTGCCCGCCGGCGTCCCGCCCGCGGCCTGCTGCTCCGCCTGCCGGCGCGCCAGCTCCTGACGGTAGATCGCCATGAAATCCACCATGTCGAGCATCAGCGGCGGATAGCCTCCGTCCCGCGTCACGTCCGAGATGATGCGGCGCGCGAACGGAAACAGCTGCCGCGGGCACTCGATCAGCAGGAACGGATGCAGCTGCTCCTGCGGCACGTTCTTCACCATGAAGACGCCGGCGTAATCCAGCTCGGTGATGAACAGCGTCTCGCCCTCCGCCGTGCTCTCGGCGTTGAGCTTCAGGATCACCTCGAACCGGTCCTCGCCCCGCGGCTTGGCGTCCAGGTTCACCGTCACCTTGATGTCGGGCTTGCCCTGATTGGTCAGGCTCTTCTGCGCCGCGATGTTCTCGAAGCTCAGATCCCGCACATATTGCGAGACGATGGCGACCTGCGGCTGGACGGTCTGCTGCCCGCCGGCGGCGGCGTCGGTTTCGGCCATGGGAATCGGGTCCTTCCAAGGAGCGGTCCTGCGTCGGGGCGGACGGCTAGCATGCGCCTTACGGCCGGGTCCACCCGCTGCCCCCGCCCGGACGCGGCGGCGTCTCGGCCGCCGGCCCCTCCACGCGCTCGCCCGGCGGCGCGGGCTCCGGCTCGGCCTCGTACTCCCCGTCGACCACGTCGCCTGCGGCCCCGCGCCCATGCGGTCCCCGCGGCCCGTCGGCGCGCCCGGGACCTCCGGCCCCGAACGTGCTCACGTGAATGTTCCCCGCGAACCGCGCCGCGCCCCAACGCAGCAGCGCCGCGCGCACCGGCGGAACCAGCAGCGCGAAGCCGACCGCATCCGTGAAGAAGCCCGGCGTCAGCAGCAGCGCGCCCGCGAACAGGATCATCGCCCCATGCGCGATCGGTCCCGTCGGGTCCCCGCCCGCCTGCAGACGCCCCTGCAGATCGGCCATCACCCCGCGCCCCTGGCTGCGCAGCAGCGCCGCGCCGGCCAGCGCCGTGGCGACCACGATGGCCAGCGTCGGCCACAGGCCGATCCAGCCGCCGACCTCGATGAACAGGCCGATCTCGACGATCGGCACGGCGACCAGGATGATGAACAGCGGCATCGCGCCCTCCGGTGCGCGCGGCCCCGCGCCGCGCCTGGCCCGCCTGCATTGGACAGGTCGGGCCTGCGCCCTTACATAGGCGAGGTTCGCGCCGCCGTCAGGCCCTCGCTCGGTCCCCGGCCCGGCGCGATCCGCCGAAGACCGCCGCCTCACAGTTGCAGAGCGTCGCCATGATCGAACTCATCATCCTCGCCGCCATAGCGGTCTTCGTTCTCATGCGGCTCAAGAGCGTGCTGGGCACCCGCACCGGATTCGAAGGTCCGCCGCGCGCCGGCGGGACCGAACCCGTGGCCGAACCGCGCCGTCAGCAGCGCGATTTCGAGGTGATCCAGGGCGGCGCCGATCTCGAAGAGGACATCGCCCGCGTCGCCGACGCCGATTCCGAAACCGGCGCCGCCCTGCGCCGCATGGCCGGGGCCGAGCCCGGCTTCTCTCCGTCCGAATTTCTCGACGGCGCCAAGCAGGCCTACGAGATGATCCTCATGGCCTTCGAGACCGGCGACATGAAGACCCTGCGCGGCCTCCTCTCCGACGAGGTCTACGACAGCTTCGCCGCCGCCATCCGCCAGCGCGACGAGGACGGCCTGACGGTGGAGGCCCGCTTCGTCGGCGTGAAGGAGGCCCGCGTCTTTTCCGCCATCTACACCGAGGACACCGGCGAGGCCGACATCGAGGTCCGCTTCGTGGGCGAGCTCGTTTCGGTGGTCCGCAACGCCGAACATGAGATCGTGGAGGGCGATCCGGCCGAGGTGCGCCGCCAGACGGACCTGTGGACCTTCACCCGCCGCATGGGCGTCGACGACCCCAACTGGCTGCTCACCGCCACCGGCGGCTGAGCGTCCCGCGCCGCGCCGGGGGCCGGTCCCGTGTCCGCCTCCGGCAAGGGTCGCCGCCGCCGCGGCCTCACGGCCGAGGACCACGCCCTCTGGCGCCGCGTCGCCGCGACGGCGACTCCCCTTCGCCCCGACGAGTCGTCCGGACAAATTCCCGACTCCCGTGCGGATTCGACGGAGTCCTCGACATCCGTCCCGACGAAAGCCGGCTCCAGGCCGGACGCGAGCCGGACGAACGCCAGACCGATGCCAGACATCTGCCGGACGCCGTCGGCCCCTTTGCCGGACGTCCGCGTGACGCCGGCGGCCCGGTCGCCGCGCCCCGGCGCGCCCCAGGTCGCCGTGCAGCGCGCCCGCTCTCCCTACGATGCGCTCGATCCCGCCGCGGGCCTCGACCGCCGCACCGCAGACCGCCTCCGCCGCGGCAAACGCACGCCCGAGGCGCGCCTCGATCTTCATGGCATGACTGCCGACCGCGCCCACGCCGCGCTGGGCGCATTCCTTCGCCGCGCCCGGGCGGAGGGGAAGCGTTGCGTGCTTGTGATCACAGGAAAAGGCGGCCGCAAGCCGGCCGAGGATGCGCCCTACATGCCTGAAAGGACAGGCGTTCTGCGTTACGCCGTCCCCGAGTGGCTCAGCACCGCGCCCCTCTCCCCTCTGGTCGTCGGCGTCTACAAGGCCCATCAGACCCATGGCGGCGAAGGGGCGCTTTACGTCTATCTCCGCAAGCCCCGACCCTGAGGCTGCCGCCGATCCCCCTCCGCGCGGCCCACCCGCCCTCCCCCGTCGCGGAGGGGGATCGGCGGCGATGATCGGAACGCGCGCGCAACACCTGCGATCACGAAATCGCCATGCCGCCCCGCACGCGGTCTTCGTCGCATCCGCACCGGCGGCCACCGTCCCGCCACGGACCGGATCCAGGGTCTTCGTAGTAGAAATCCGGCTTGAAATCAGAGGCTTGGACTTCGCCCTCGCCCGTGATCACAATCCCAGCACATCCCCCATGTCATACTCCCCCGGCTTGCGATCCTGCCCCCAGACCGCCGCCGCCACCGCGCCCCGCGCGAAAATCCGCCGATCCGTGGCCACATGGCGCAGCTCGATCCGCTCGCCCAGCCCGGCGAACATCACCGTGTGATCACCAACCACGTCGCCGCCGCGCATCGACACGAAGCCGATGTCCCCCGCGCGCCGCGCGCCGGTCTGTCCATCGCGTCCCCGGTCCGAGACCTCGTCCAGCGGCACGCCGCGCCCCTCCGCCGCCGCTTCGCCCAGCATCAGCGCCGTGCCGGAGGGGGCGTCGACCTTGTGCCGGTGGTGCATCTCGCTGATTTCAATATCGAATTCCTCGCCCAGCGCCGCCGCCACCCGCTGCGTGAGGCGGGTCAGCAGGTTCACGCCCAGGCTCATGTTCCCCGCGCGCACGATCACCGCATGGCGGGCGGCGGCGCCCAGCCGCTCCAGATCCTCCGGCCCGAACCCCGTGGTCCCGATCACATGCACGCAGCGCGCCTGCGCCGCCAGGGCCGCATGGGCGCAAGTCGCTGCCGTACTTGTGAAATCCAGAACCGCCCGGCTGCGCGCAAAGGCCTCCAGCGGGTCCGTCTCCACCCGCACGCCCAGCGCCGCGCCGCCCAGCGCCTCGCCCAGATCGACGCCGTCCCAGGCATGGCCCGGCCGCTCCGTCGCGCCGGTCAGCACGCAGCGCGCATCC
>JBCBYE010000616.1:0-2889 GCA_039816075.1 Pseudomonadota bacterium
CGCCTTCATCCGCCTTGCCGACCCGGACGACGTCTTCCCCCTCGCCTTCCGCCCCGTGCAGGCCGCCCTGGGCGCCGCCGGCTTCGCCATGACCGTCGTCACCGTCGATGGCGGCGCGGAGGGCGCCTGCGCCGAAGGCGGCCAGGGCGCGCTGCCCTATGCCGTGCTCAGCGGCGTGCCCGATCGCGAACCCTTCGGCGACGGCGACGGACGCTCCACTGCCGAAGAGATCGAGGCCTATCTCGCCGCCGCGCTGGAGCGCGCCGCCCGCCGCGACGGCGACTGCGCCGGGCGCTACTCGTTGATCCTCCGCGGCGCCGACGACTCGTCGGCGACGCTGGTTCAGCATGGGCCCGAGCCGCTGTTCGAAGAGATGGAATCGCGCCTGATGCTGGAGCGGTTCGAGGGCCTGTTCCTGCTCGAATCCGACGATCAGACCCGCGTGCAGGCCTTCCTGGACGCCTGCGAGTACTGCCCGAACGAGGCCGTCCTCGCCGGCCGCCTGCGCGCCATGCGCCAGACCGAACGCGTGCTGGCCCTCGAAACCGAGATCTGGCGCGACATCGAGAACGACGCCGCGCCGGACCGGCTGCAGATCTACGTGCGCGAATGCACGCTCTGCGCCTTCAAGGACGAGGCGGAGGTCCGGCTCGCCGCCCTCGACGCCCAGGCCCGGGCCGAGGCCGACGAAGCCCGCCGCTTCGCCGAGGCGGCCGAGGCGCGCGACCTGCCGGGCCTGCGCGCCTATCTCGCCGACTGCGCCGCCTGCGCCGACCGCGACGGGGCGCAGGCCCTGATCGCCGAGCTGGAGGCCGATGCCGCCTATCAGGCCGAACGCGCCGCGCTGGCCGCCGCGCTGACGGCCGCGGACGACGCCGCCCTCGACGCCTGGCTCGAGGCCTGCCGCGTCTGCGACGGCCGGGCCGAGGCCGAGGCGGCGCTCGACCGTCTGGCCCGGCTCGCCGCCCTGCGCGGCCCGTGCCTCGCTCAGGCCGGCCTGCCGCAGCATGGCGGCCCGCGCCGCCTCGACGCCATCGACGCGGGCGCCGCGCGCGCCGCCTGCGGGGCGGTGCTGACCGCCTTTCCCGACGATCCCCAGGCCGTCGTCGCCCTCGGGCGCGTCGCCCAGGCGGACGGTCAGGCCGAAGAGGCCCGCCGCGCCTACCAATCCGGCGTCTCCGCCGGCCTGCCGGCCGCGCACGGTCTGCTCGCCTACCTGCACTTCGCCCCGCCGGGCGGCGCCGCGGCCGACCCGCAGACGGCCGAGGCCCTGGCCCTCGACGGCGCCGCGGCGGGCGACTGGCTCTCCAAGGAGATCCTGACGATCCTCTATTCCCGCGGCCTCGTCGCCGACCGCTCCGCCGCCGACGCCTACAAGATCGCCGCCCCCGCCGCCGAAGAGGGCAACCCCGTCGCCCAGTTCTTCATCGGCTATTTCCACCAGACCGGCGAGGGCGCGGTCGAGGATCCGGCCGCCGCCGCCGACTGGCTGGGCCGCGCCGTGGCCCAGGGCTACCTGCACGCCAATTCCTTCCTGGCGGAGCTGCACGAAAAGGGCCTCGGCGACGCAGCCGATCCCGAGCGCGCGGCCGAACTCTACTGGACCGCGCTGGAGGCCGGCGACCGCACCGCGCGCGACCGCATGACCGCCCAGCTGTCGGAGCGGGAGCGCGAGGTCATCCGCATCATCCAGCAACGCCTGCGCGACGCCGGCGTCTACAACGGCCGCGTCGACGGTCTGCCGGGGCCGGGCACCGTCCGCGCGGTGGAGGCCTTCGTCGACGACCGCGCCGCGCAGGCCGGCTGACGGCGGCCATGATGTCCCCCGCGAAGACGACCCGGACCATGACCCGGCCCCGCCCCGCCGCCCCTCGCCCCGGCGCCCGTCGCCCCGCGTTTCGTCGTCCCGCGTTTCGTCGTCCCGCCTTGCGCCGCGTCGCGACCGCCGGCCTCGCCGCCGCGCTCGGTCTGCTCGGCGCGATCGGCCCCGCGCCGCAGGCCCGCGCCGCCGACCCGATGCTGTCCGAGCTGCCCTGTCCCGCCGGCCCCGTGCGCATCGCCGTGGTGGGCGACAGCCTGGCCGACGGCATGTGGGGGTCGTTCTTCCGCGCCTTCGCCCGCTGCGCCCTGGTGGAGACGCCCCGCGTCACCGCCGTCTCCGACGGGCTGGCCAAAACGGCGCCGGACGACTGGCTGGACCGCTACGACGCCGCCATGCCCGCCGTCGCGGGCCCCGCTCCCGTGGACATCGCGGTGGTCCAGATCGGCGCCAACGACGTCACCGGCATCCGCATCGGCGCCCGCCGCGCCAGTTTCGGCGCCGAAGGCTGGGACGAGCTCTATGCGGAGCGCGCCTCCGCCCTCGCCGCCGGCCTGCGTGAACGGGCGCGCGAAGTGTTCTGGATCGGCCTGCCCGTCGTGGGCAAGGCGCGGCTGGAGCCGGACTACGCGGTCCTATCCGCCCTGCAGGCCAAGGCGGTCGAGGCCGGCGGCGCCGTCTTTCTCGACATCCACGCCCTCACCCGCTTCGGCGCCGAGGGCTTCGTGATGAACGCCGCCGTCGACGGCGGCCGCGTGCGGCAGCTGCGCGCGCCCGATCAGGTGCATTTCACCGAGCTGGGCTACGACCTGGTGGCCCGCCGCATGGCCGACCGGCTGCGCGAGCTGTTCAAGGAATCGCGCCGCGACAAGGCCGTCGGCGGCGTGGCGCTTCAGTAGCATGCGCGCCGCCGCCCTGCTCGCGCTTGCCGGCGCCGCTCTGCTGACGGGCTGCGGCGCGGGCGATGCGATCCGGGCGCAGGCGCAGGACCTGGGCGCGCTGCTCGGCGGGGCCCCTGCGGCCGAGGCTGCGGCGACGCCCGACGCCGCGCCGGCCGAACCGCCCGCGCC
>JBCBYE010000134.1:0-8502 GCA_039816075.1 Pseudomonadota bacterium
CGAGGTTTCTGCCGCGGCGGCCGACGCGGCGAGGGCGATGGCGATGGCGGCGATCGGGCGTGTCGTCATGTGGCGGACCTCCTGGCAGCGCTCCCCGGCCGGGGCGTCACCTAGGACGATGCAAGCGACGCGCCAGCCCGCGTCACTCGATCTCCAGGCTCGCGGCCCGCCGCTCTCCGGGCGCCTCGATGCGGGGCTCCCGTCCGCCGCGCAGGATGGAATTGCCCTCGTAAAGGGTGCGCTGGTCGATCTCCGGCGGGTTCAGCCAGTCGTCCTCCGACATCTGTCCGGATTGGCCGTAGGCCGCCAGGGCGTTGCCGTAGCAGACGGCGCGCACGCTCTCCTCCGGAATGCCGCTGTCGAGCGCCAGCTTGGCCGTCTTGGGCACGCCGAGGCAGTCGGAGATGCCCCAGTCGCAGGCGCTGTCCACGATGATCCGTTCCGAGCCGTACTGCTTGAGCAGCTCCACCATGCGCTTGTTGCCCATCTTGGTGCTCGGATAGATCGAAAAGCCCGCCCAATAGCCGCGTTGCAGGGTCTCGGCGACCGTTTCCTCGTTGTTGTGGTCGATGATGACCTTGGACGGGTCGACGCCATGCTCCTCGCAGACATCCATCGACCGCGACGTCCCGCGTTTCTTGTCGCGATGCGGGGTGTGCACCAGCACCGGCAGGTCCAGCTCCTTGGCCAGCTCCAGCTGCGCGCGGAAATAGCGGTCCTCCAGCTCGGTCTGCTCGTCGTAGCCGATCTCTCCGATGGCCACGACGCCCTCCTTCAGCGCGAAGCGGGGCAGCCATTCCATGACGCCCTCGGCCAGCTCCTCGTTGTTGGCCTCCTTGGAATTCAGGCCGACCGTGCAGTAGTGGCGGATGCCGAACTGCCCGGCGCGAAAGCGTTCCCAGCCGACGATGGTGCTCAGATAATCGACATAGGTGCCCACGAACGTGCGCGGCTGGCCCAGCCAGAACGCCGGCTCGATCAGCGCCACGACGCCGGCGGCGGCCATGGCCTCGTAATCGTCCGTGGTGCGGGAGATCATGTGCGCGTGCGGGTCGATGAACATCAGGCGGCCTCCCCGATCTTGTCCCAGGTGAGCGTGCCGGCCGCGACCGCCTTCGCCTCCGGCCGGTCCGCAAGGATCGTTCGGGCGCGCGGGGCGGGGCTGGCCGACAGCGCCAGCGCGGCGCCCTGCGCCTCCGTCGCGCCGTCGCCCAGGGCGCGTTCCAGATCCGCCAGCGCCGCCTCGCTTTCCGCGAAGGGACCGGCGCAGCGCCAAAGCTCCGGCGTCACCGTGCGGCCGGCCGCCCAGCGCTCATGCGCGTATTCATGGAGGATGCGCGCCAGTTCCGGGTTCGCGCGCGCGTCGAGGCCCAGGATCGGGGCCAGCCGCGCGCCCACGAACAGCGCCTTGAGCACCATGTGGTTCCAGCGATGCTCGTCGAAATGGTCGCGCGGATAGGGATTGTCGTGGGCGATGGCCTCGAACACCGGCTTGAGGTTCGACCGCAGGCCCTCGCCCGCCTCGAATTCCAGCGTCTCCGGCTCGGGATAAAGCGCCAGGCCCCGGTAGAGCGCCACCATCTCCGCCGCATCGGCCGTGCGGCGCAGGTCCTTGAAGATCTCGGCGAAGGCGCGGTTGCCCTGGTAGCTCAGCAGCGCCAGCACCCGCGCGGCGCCGTCGACGCTCCACCCGCCGGGCCGCCAGCCGGGGCGCGCGGCCTCCGCGGCGGCGAGCTCGGCGTCGCTCGGCGCCAGATCGGCCTTGCCCAGGCGGCGCGGGGCGAGGCCCAGAAAGACGTGCAGATCGCGCTCCGGCGCGCCGTCGCCGAGGCGGCGCAGGCTCTCTTCCACCCACGCGCGTTGGTCGCCCGCACGCTCCAGCACCCAGTCGCGCAGCAGGTCGGCTGGCGAAGTCATGGCGGCATCCTCCCGGGTTCGGGGCCCGTCTTGACGCGGTCCCTCCACCCCTAGCTTACGTCGCGACCGCCGTAAGTTCCAAGAGCGAACGGATTGCGCGCGCGGCCCGGCTGGGCGAAGCTGCGCGTATGCACCGCACCCTCGTGATCCTGGTGGTGGGTCTGGCGCCGCATCTGGTCGGCCCGCACACGCCCAACCTCGCCCGCCTCGCCGCCCGCGGCGGATCGCGGCCGCTGGAGACGGTGACCCCCGCCGTCACCTGCACCGCCCAGTCGACGCTGCTGACCGGTCTGCCGCCGGACGGGCACGGCGCCGTCGCCAACGGCTGGTATTTCAAAGACCTGCGAGAGGTGCTGCTCTGGCGACAGCCCAACAACCTGGTGGCGGGCGAAAAGGTGTGGGAGGCCGGGCGCGCCCGCGACCCCGACTTCACCTGCGCCAAGATGTTCTGGTGGTACAACATGTATGCCGGGGCGGACTGGTCGGCGACGCCGCGGCCATGTACCCCGCCGACGGGCGCAAGATCCCCGACCACTACGCCTATCCGGCCGAGCTGCATGACGAGCTGGACGCCAGGCTGGGCCGGTTTCCGCTGTTCAAGTTCTGGGGTCCGGTGGCGGACATCACCTCGTCGGACTGGATCGCCCGCTCCACGCTGCATGTGATGGAGACGCGCGATCCCACCCTGACGCTGACCTACCTGCCGCATCTGGACTACAACCTTCAGCGCCTCGGTCCCGATCTGGAGCATCCGCGCGTGCAGAAGGATCTGGCCGAGATCGACGCCCTGTGCGGCGAGCTGATCGAGGCGGCGGAGCGGGACGGACGCCGCGTGCTCGTGGTCTCCGAGTACGGGATCACGCCCGCGACCGACGCCGTGCATGTCAACCGCGCCCTGCGCCAGGCCGGCCTGATCGCCGTGCGGCCAGAGGAGCATGGGCGCGAGATCCTCGATTGCGGCGCCTCGGCCGCCTTTGCCATGGCCGACCACCAGATCGCCCATGTCTACGTGGCCGATCCGGCCCGCGTTCCGGAAGTGAAGGCGCTGATCGAGGGTCTCGACGGCGTCGAAAGCGTGTGGGACGAGGCCGGCAAGCGCGCCAACGGACTGGCGCATGAGCGGTCGGGCGAGCTGGTGGCCGTGGCGAAGGCCGACCGCTGGTTCAGCTATTACTATTGGCTGGACGAGGACAAAGCCCCGGATTTCGCCCGCACCGTCGATATCCACCGCAAGCCCGGCTACGATCCGGTGGAATTGTTCACGGATCCCGATCTGCGCTGGCCCATGGTGACCACCGGCCTGAAATTAGCCAAGCGCAAGATGGGCTTCCGGCAGCTTCTTGACGTGATCTCTCCGTCCGCGACGCATCTGGTGAAGGGCACGCATGGGCGGCTGACCGATGATCCGGAGATGGGGCCGATGGTGATCTCCTCCGTGCCGGAGCTGATGCCCGACGGACCGGTGAAAGCGACGGATTTCAAGGACTTGACGCTCGATCATGTGTTCGAGCGTGAAGATGCGCCCGTTTAGGACACGCTTCAGGTTCCCGGCGCAAACCGTTGCAGCGCCAGGGTCAATCCGAATCCCAGCGCGGCCAGCACCGCCAGCAGGGGCGCGCCGGCGGCGGTGATCATGACCGCATCGTAAAGGCTCATCCCCGCGATCAGCGTCACCACCGCCTTGGGCACGTCGCCCGGCGCGCGGCGGAACAGCAGGCGCAGGGCGCCGGCCATCACCGCGAGCATGGCGATCCAGGGCGCCAGAAGCATCGGCGCCTCCACCGCCCACAGCAGAGGCAGCAGCGCCGGGACCGCCAGCACCGCCAGCGGCCAGGCGCGCTCCAGCCGATCATAGGCCTCCTGCTTGGCGGCGTAGGTCAGGCCGACGACCCAGGCGAACAGGCCGAGCGCGCCCAGCTGCACCTCGTCCGACGGGCCGGTGCCGACGGCCATCGCGCCCATGACGTAGCAGAGGACCCGGGTGATCCCCATGATGACGGGGGCCAGGACCGTCTTCTTGTGCAGCCCATCGTAGGCGAGCACGGAGACGGCGAGGGCCACGCCCACCACGCCGGCGCCCTCCTCGGCCAGGACCGCCAGGACGAGGCCGAGGGCGAGCAGGGCGAAGCCCACGACGAACACGGCGCCGCGGGCGATCTCCCCCTGGGGAATCGGGCGCGCGGCGCGTTCCTTGGCGTCGATCTCGGCATCGAAGGCGTCGTTGAGCCACATGCCGCCCACGTAGAACGCCGAGAGCGCCAGCCCGGCCAGGATCATGGGCCCGTAGCCGAAGGCGTGGCCGGTGAGGGCGGCGCCGGCCAGCAGGTTGGTCCAGACCGTCGGCAGGTTGGACACGCGGCCGAGCTTGAGGATCGTGGTCAGGGTCATCGCGTCATGTCCCGAGGTTTCGCCTGAGGCCGGCGAAGGCGGCCCCGGATCAGGTCCGGGGCGAGCCTGCGCGGAAGGTGGAGGGCAGGAGGATCGAGGGACGCGGCGCCGGGGTCAATCGGTCAGCCGTCCGCGCACCCAGTCGAGCTCGCGCGCGACGGCCTGATCGACGCTGCCGGCGGCGAGGCCCGGGGGCAGCACGTCCCAGGTATAGGTCTCCACTTCGAGATGAGAAGAGATCGGATCGGCCCGATGCAGGGCCAGGACCTCAGCCAGGAAGGCCTGGGTCGTGTCGAAATCGGGCAGGGCGTCGAGAAAGACCGGCACGTGGAAATGGACGCGCCACTCCTCCGCCGGATCGATGTCGGGCGCGGCGAGCGCCTCGCCCAGGTCCGAATGCATGATGCGGGCGCCGGAGGGCGCGCGGCGGTGGACCTGATGCAGATAGGTGGGCTCGTCGAAGCGGGCGAGGGCGGCGCGGGCCTCGGGCGTCGCCTGCGCGAGGCGCAGGGCGGACGAGAGCTGCAGCTTGTGCACCGGAACGCCCGCCGCGCGCAGGGCCGCGAGGGAGGCGGCGGCGTCCTCGTACTCCACCGCCGCATGGCAGACGTCGTAGCAGAGGCCGAGATGGCGCGGCGCCGCCTTCGCCGCGTCGGCGGCGGAGATCCGCGCGAGCGCGGCCAGACGGTCGATGGCCGGGGCCGAAAACAGATGGTCGCGAAAGAAGGCGACCGTCTCGGCGATCGTTTCGAGAAAGCAGAAGGGTTCGGGCTCCAGCGCCAGGGCCACGGTGCGGCCGGTGCGGGCGCGCAGATCGACGAGACGGGCCGTCGCCTGCAGCATCGCCTCGGCCATGGCGGCCTCGCGCCCTTCGGCCAACGGCTTGAAACAGCCGGGAACGGTGGAAAGGGAGATGAAGCTTCCCTCGGGGTTCGCCTCCGCCAGCAGCTCGGCCAGCCCGATCGTGTAGGCGAGGCGCTCGGGTCGGCCCCAATCGGGCTGGTAGACGTCCTCCTTCACCCGGGCGCCGTGGAACGGACCATAGGGAAAGCCGTTCATGGTCAGCGGTTTGAACCCCTCCGCCGCGCAGATGTCGGCGAGGCGGGCGCGCCGGACGGGGTCGTTCAGCTCGCCCAGGGTTTCGGCGGAAAAGCGCAGGCCCACGGCGAAGGGCGCGTCGGGACAGACGGCGGATTTGACGGCGCGGACGGGGCCCAGCAGCGCCGCCTCCGCCTCGGCCCAGCTTTGGGTCGGGTGGATGTTCAGGCAGTAGGTCAGCTCGCCCAGGCCCCCGGGCAGGCGCATCAGCCGCCCTCCCGCGCGCGCAGCCAGTCCATCGACCGCATGACCAGGTCGGGATCGATGGCGTTGACCTCCACCCCGGCGCCCAGCCCGCGCAGCAGGGTGACCGTCAGCTCGCCGCCCAGATGCTCCTGAAACTCGTCGAGCCCCTCGAGGATGGCGAGGCGGCCGTCGGCCGCGCGGCGCGCGAGCGCGGGATGCCAGATGCGCAGGCCGAGATTTTCCAGCAGCGCCGCGACCCGTTCGTCGCCGCCCGCGGGCAACAGACCCGCCAGCACCGAGTAGCGGGCGTC
The DNA here is from genome assembly GCA_039816075.1 of Pseudomonadota bacterium. Lineage (GTDB taxonomy): Bacteria > Pseudomonadota > Alphaproteobacteria > Rhodobacterales > Rhodobacteraceae > Albimonas. The sequence goes on from JBCBYE010000134.1 coordinate 5,901, forward strand.
GAGGGCGACGCCGATGGCGACCGCCTCGCCATGGCTCACATGGTTGCGCGTGATCGATTCGAGCTTGTGCGCGGACCAATGGCCATAGTCGAGCGGGCGGGCGGAGCCGTTTTCGAACGGGTCGCCGCCATGGGCGATCTGGTGCATGTGCAGCTGCGCGCTGCGGCGGATCATGTGCGTTTCGGCCTCGGGCTCGAACGTGGCGAGGCGGTCGGCGTTGGCCTCCAGCCAGGCGAAGAAGTCGGGGTCGCGGATCAGCGCGACCTTCACCGCCTCGGAGATGCCGGCGAGGCGTTCGCGGGCGGGCAGGGCGCGGATGAAGTCGTGATCGTTCAGAACGGCCCAGGGCGGCGCGAAGGTTCCCACGTAGTTCTTCACGCCCTTGAGGTTCACCGCGTTCTTCACGCCCACGCCGCTGTCGTTCTGGCTGAGCACGGTGGTCGGCATGCGGATATGCCGGCAGCCCCGATGCGCGGTCGCGGCGGCGAGGCCCACGGCGTCCAGCACGGCGCCGCCGCCGATGGCGATCACGTAGGAATGGCGGTCGATCTTCAGCGCGTGGATCAGGTCCTGCATGGATTCGAGGTGGGTGAGCTCGGTCTTGATGCGCTCCCCCCCCGCCACGACCTGCGGCGGCGCGGCGAGGTCCATCCGATCGGCATGGGCGGCGGCGTAGGCCTCGATCTCCGCCGTCAGGGTCGGGCGCGCGGCGAGCACGCCCTCGTCCACGAAGATGAGGGCGCGGTGCCGCTTGTCCGGCTCGCGCAGGGCGAGGGCGTCGGCCAGCGTGGCGTCGGCGGGGTCGAAGAGGCCGCGGGCGAAGACGACGGGGTATTCGTAGGGGACGGAGAAGCGTTGCCAAAGGGCGCCGTCGCCGAGGGAGGCGCGCGCCGGGGCCGGCGCGGGCGCGGGGGCGGGGGCCGGCGCCGGGTCGGAGACGGTGAGGGGCGGATGGGTCATGGCGTCGTCTCCGCGAAGGGGCGCAGGGCGGGGCCGCGCTTGTGGGCGTCGGTCGATTGACTTAGCGTCAGGGGCCTCCGCAATCCGTCGTCAGAAACAGGAGACTTGGTCATGCGCATCCTCAACGGCGTGCTCGCCGCCCTTCTGGTCCTGTTCGCCGCCGTGCAGTGGAACGACCCGGACGGGCCGTTCTGGATGGTGGTCTACGGCGCCGGCGCGGCGTGGTGCCTGATCGCGGCGTTGCGGCCGTCGGCGTTCGCCAGCGGCGCGGTCGCGGGGCTGTTCTGGCTGTGCCTGCTGGCCGCGATCGGCGGCATGGCGTGGTTCTGGCCGCAGGTGACCGACTGGTGGGACATCTCCGTCTGGTGGCCGGAGGTGACCGGCGAAACCTCTCGCGAGGGGATGGGCATGATGGTGCTGGTCGTGTTCCTGCTGGCCGTGGCGGTGGTGGTTCGGCGGGCGCGGCGGGCCTGAGGCGGTCCGGCCTTGATGCGCCGATGACCGCCCGCCCTCAAGGGCGGATGACCGACCGCCCTCAAGGGCTGAGGCCTCTGCGTCCGCTGGGGCCTGAGCCTCGTCGCCGTCACGGGCTGAACCCGTCGGACATGATGTAGGCGGTGACCTGCATCCGCTCCTCGTCGGTGTAGACGTCCTCCCAGGCGGGCATCTTGCGGAAGCCGTCGGTGACGCGGCGATAGACGAAATCTGGCTTGTAGCGGCGCGGCTTCAGCTTGGGCGCCTTGCCGGGATAGGCCTTGGCGCCGTGGCAGTGGCGGCACTGGTCGGCCCAGATCTCTTCGCCCGCGCTCAGATGCGCGGCGTCGCTCAGAAAGAGGTCGGTGAAGGGGGTGGGCGGAACGCTTTTCTTCTTCGCCTGCGCGCCCAGCGGCGGCGCGGCGAGCAGAACGAGCGCGAGGGACGCGGCGGCGAGACGCGCGGCGTGGCTCATGGATCGAATTCCCGTGACGGTTGGCATCGCGGCGGCGGGAAGGGGCCCGGCGAACGGGCCCCTTCGCCTCGACGGAGCGGCGCGGCTCAGTTCGCCGGCACGACCCGATAGATCGTGTCGAGCGAGCCGACCGGACCCGTGGTGATCGAGGTCAGGGCATAGACCTCGCCCGCGTTGTCCTGGGCGAAGGCGAGCATGTAGGGGGCGCCGCCCTCCTCATGGCCTTCGATCTGCGCCATCTCGCGCGTCCAGCCGCCATTGCCGTCCGGCAGGCCGACCATGATCTGGCCGTCCATCGCGGCGAAGGACTTGGACCAGTCGCCGTAGATGTAGGCGCCGTCCCATTCGGGATGGGCCTTGCCGCGATAGATGTAGCCGCCGGTGACCGAGATGCCGTCGCAGCCGTTCGGCTGGGCGGTGCAGTTGTTGTAGGTCATGATCGGCAGGGTCAGCCCCTCGGCGTCGCAGGACTCCGGATGCTCGTCGGGCTTGAGGAAGTCGAAGCACTTGTCGGCTTCCATGCGCCGCCAGCCGTAGTTGGCCCCCGCCGTGACGACGTTGACCTCCTCATAACTGTTCTGCTGCACGTCGGCGCAGTAAAGGGCCTGCTCGCCGCCCATGTCGAAGCTGCAGCGCCAGGGGTTGCGCAGGCCGGAGGCGTAGATGCGCGGTTCGACGTCCTCGTCGTCGACG
>JBCBYE010000600.1:0-2964 GCA_039816075.1 Pseudomonadota bacterium
CCTTCGGCGGCGTGTAGCGGCGGTGTTCGGCGGCGGCGTCGCCTCCGTTCAAAGCAGCTTGCCGATCCGTTCCAGCGCCCGCTCGATGTTTTCGGCCGAGTTGGCGTAGCTGAACCGAACGTAGCCCTCGCCGAAGGCGCCGAAGCTGGTGCCGGCGACGGTGGCGACGCCCGCCTCGTTCAGCCAGCGGTCCTGCGCCTCGCGCGCGGCAAGGCCCGTGCCTTCGATGTTGGGGAAGGCATAGAAGGCGCCGGCCGCGTCGGCGCAGCGGACGCCCGGCAGCGCATTGAGACCCTCGACGATCAGCCGGCGCCGCGCGTCGAAGGCTTCCATCATCTCCACCACCGCGTCTTGGGGCCCCTGAAGCGCAGCGATTCCAGCCATTTGCACCGCGGCGTTCACGCAGGAATGATCGTTGACGCAGAGCCGCGTGACCGGCTCCACCAGCGCCTCCGGCCAGACCGCGAAGCCGAGGCGCCAGCCGGTCATGGCATAGGTCTTGGACCAGCCGTCGAGGACGATGAGGCGGTCGCGGATCTCGGGATAGGTCAGGAGGGAGACGTGGTCGCGGCCGCCGTAGAGCATGCGCGAGTAGATCTCATCGGACAGGAGCGCCACATGAGGATGCGCCTGCAAGCCTTTGACCAACTTGTCGATTTCGGCTTTGGGCGTGACGCCGCCGGTGGGGTTGGCGGGGGAGTTGATGATGATCAGGCGCGTGGCGGGGGTGATCCGCGCCAGCACGCTCTCGGCGTCGAAGGCGAAATCATTGTCTTCTTTCAATGCGATGGGGACCGGAGTTGCGCCGGAATATCGGATCGCGCTCTCGTAGATGGGGAAGCCGGGATTGGGGTGCATGATCTCGGCGCCCGGCTCTCCGAACATGAGGCAGGCGAAGAACATGGTGGGCTTGCCGCCGGGCTGCACGACGACGCAGGCGGGGTCGACCGGGGCGCCATGGCGGGCCTGCAGATCGGCGGCGACGGCCTCGCGCAGGGCCGGCAGCCCATTGGCGGGGGTGTAGCCGTGATGACCGTCGTCGAGCGCCTTTTTCGCCGCGTCCACAATGTGTTGCGGGGTGCGGAAGTCAGGCTGGCCGATGCCCAGATTGATGACGTCGCGCCCCTCGGCCGCGAGCGCGGCGGCGCGGGCGAGCACTTCGAAGGCGCTTTCCGTGCCGAGGCGGGACAGGGAGGCGGCGAGCTGCAGCTGGGTCATCGACGGGGCTCCGGCGGCGAGGGGGAGCGCCTGTTTCGGGCCAGGAGCGGGCCGGGGTCAAGGGCCGGGGTCGAGAGCCGCCGTCTCGAGAGCCGCCGTCGAGAGCCGGGAGGGGTCGGAGGGCGTCCCGCAAACGTCCGGCGGAGGTCGGGCCGATGTCGGACCCGCGTCCCGCAACCGTGCCGACCGCGTCCCGCACGTGTCGGGCGGATGTCGGGCAAGCGTCCGGCCCACGTCCCGACGCCGTCCCGGCGGCGCCGCGGGGGCGGGACGCCGAGCGCGCGACGCCTCGGGCCGATCACGCGGGGATCACGCGGCGCGGCTAACGTTGACCCAGCGTTAAGGTTTCGAAGGGGCGTCTGATGATCGGCGTCGGCGGTATGGCGATGTTCGTGGGCGGGGCCGCGGGCCTCTACACGCTGGCGATGATCCTGATGAAGCTGTGGACCGGCCATGCGGGCCCGGCGCTGGCCATCGGCATCGCGCTGGCCTTCGCGCTGGGCGCGCTGCTGGAGACGGCGGCCCTGCGCGACGGCCGGCTGGGCCTCGTCTATTGCCTGATCCTGGGGGTCGAGTCGGTGATGGTGGTCGGCTGCGCGCACTGGCTGTTCGGCGAGACGTTCTCGACGCGCGAGTGGATCGGCGGCGCGCTGGTGATCGCGGGGGTCGCGGTGGTGTCGAGCTGAAGGGGGCGAAGGGCTGAGCGGCACTCGGTTTGCAGTGTCCGCTGTGCGGACGAAGCCGACCTGAGCAGGTGCGAAGTGACAGTTCGCATGGACGACACTTTCGCTCGCTGGCGCAGCTTTCCTGGTGCTGCGCCGCGGCGGCGTTCCCGATACCGGTCATTCGGAACGGCTTTGGACGGCCCGCTCATCTCCGGTCATACGCTGCACGTGCATCGTTCGACCGAGACGCGGACGAACCTGCCCTCCGCACGCCCAGCATCCGGCGCCCCGATCCGGGACGGCTGAGCCTTCGTAGATCGATGATCCTTGCCGCAACGCAGCAATGGCTTCGGTAGCCGTCATTCGCCCTCCAGCAGGCGCGCGTCCTGGAACCGGCCATCCGCGCGGACGCGCGAACAGGATATGTGGCGGGCGGCGGCGTGCCGGCATATCCTTTTCCAGGTCTCGTAACGCGAGGGGCGCGCATGGTCGCCAAAGTGGAGCTGGATCTCGCCGATGCCGGCCTGGACGACCGGGTCGATCTCTGGGCGGAGATGGTGCGGCCGTTCTACGACTTCACGCCGCTCCGGCAGGACGGCGCCTATGACGTGTCGTTCGCCCGGGGATGGATGCTCGACGGGTTGTACTTCAACGAGGTGGCCCACGGCGCGCAGGTCATCCGGCGCAGCAGGCGACGCCACTGCACCGCGTCCCCCGACATACTGTCGCTGCAGTACTTCATGTACGGCGAGAACGACGGCGAGATCGGCGGCGCGCCCATGGCGACCCGGCCGGGAGAGGTCGTCATCAAGGATTTCAGCCGCGGGCACCAGGCACGCTGCACGCCGGTTCACGCGCGCTCCGTCGCGATCCCCCACGACGCGGTCGGCTACGACCCCGGTCGGCATCCGCCGACGCTGCGCTTCGGCGCCGACACCGTGGTCGGCCACGTGCTGCACCATACGATCGACGCGATCATCGAACGGCTCGACCAGACCACGGACGCAGAGGCGCCGAAAGTCGCCGGCGGGCTGCTCGGGCTCGTGCGCAGTCTTCTGTTCTCCGACCCTGCCGGAGCTGC
>JBCBYE010000392.1:0-4677 GCA_039816075.1 Pseudomonadota bacterium
CGAGGCGCGCGCGGCCCTGGGCGCGCTGGCGGAAGAGGCCGGCCTTGACGGAGACAGCCTTGCCGCGAGCGTGCAGCTGATGTCGGAAAGAGCCGGCGATGCGGCGGTCATGAAGCTGTTCTGGACGATGGCGTCCAAGTTGGGCGAGGCGGGCGTCGAGACTGGAGGCGGCGGAGGCGGCGGCTACACGCCGGAGCGGGCCCGGGCGGAGCTGGCGGCGTTCATCGGCCCCGAGGGCGAGTACGGCAAGGCCTACGCGGCGGGCGATGCCCGCAAGCTCAGAGAGCTGGATGGTCAGCGCGAGCGGCTTGAGCGGCTGGCGGCAGGCAAGCAATAGCGCAAGATTTAGGCTTGACGGCCAAATGCGGTGTCCGGCGTCTTCTGTGCCCATAGCCGGGCACCCGCTTCGCCGGTCCGGCTGACGGCGGGAACAGACCGCGGCGACACGCCGGCCGACGGGCGAGGCAGGGTCCGGCGCACCGGGCACCCCTTCCGATCTTCTCAGAATGTGAAGTGAAGGAGGGGCAGCATGCCCAACCAAACCGCCACTCTCGACGACGCGTTTCAGCTCGGCGTCACCAACGCTTTCACCCTCGCGTTCCAGCGGATGAAGCCGCTGCTGCGCGCCGCGGTCACCGAAAAGGAATGCGCCGGCGAGGCCGTGCCCGCCAGCGACATCGTCGGCAAGGTTGTCGCGTCGCGCATTGCCGGGCGCCAGCGGTCGAACCCGGAAACCCGCACCAACATCAAGCGCCGTTGGCTGCTGTACAGGGACGAAATCCAGGTCGGCACCTACATCGACAAGGAAGACAATCTCCGCCTGCTGCGCGATCCGACGTCCGAGTACGTGCAGACCTATTCGGCGGCGCTGGCGCGCGCGATCGACGAGGTCATCTTCGGCTGGGAAGGCCAAGGCGGCATCCTCGGCACCGTCGTCGAGGGCGGATCGCCGGGTGGGGCCGGCAAGGCGCTGCCTGCGGCCAACACGATCGCCGATGGGAACGAAGGCCTGACCATCGCCAAGATCCGCAAGGTGCGTCGCGACATCGCGGCGGACGATGCGCTGGAATATGGCGGGGTCGAGATCTGCGCCGCCTATCACCCGCATCAGCTGGACAACCTGCTGGCGCTGGCCGAGGCGGCGTCGGCCGGCGCGTCCGGTCTGAGCCCCTTCGAGATGCCGGCGCTGCGCGAAGGCAAGCTGGAAGGCCGGTTCATGGGCATGAACTGGATCGAGCACACCGGAACGCCTCTCAAAGCCGGAACGACGGATATCCGCAAGGTCGCGGTCTGGCGGAAGGACTGCATCAAGCTCGGCGTGTGGGAGGACATGCAGGCGAAGGTGTTTCGCGACACGAGCGCCCGCATGACGCCGTATCTCGACGTCTTCGCCCGCATGGACTGCGTGCGGGATCGGGACGAGGGCGTTCGCGTGATCGAGTGCAAGGAAGTCGCCTGACAGGCGCCGCCCACGCATGAGGCGGGCGGCCGGAGACGGCCGCCCGCACCGCCGGCGCCGATCCTCGCGCCGCTTGGTTTCAGGAGACAGCAGACATGGCCATCGTCGCCACCACCTCCGACCTCTATCGCGGGGTCGTCACCAACATGGAAGATCCCGATCCGCTCAAGGTTCGGGGCGTCCCCCGTTACGCCATCGGCACCGTGGCCAACGCGGCCGACGACAGCAGCGGGTCCACCTACAAGCTGGCGCGCGTCCCCTATGACGCGATCCTGCTGCCCGATACGTTCTTCGACGTGGAAAACTGGGGCTTCGCGCAGGTGGTGATCGGCTCGCTCGCCGAGCCGGATCAGCTGCTGGACGTCGCCCGCAGCACGGCCACCACGCAGTCGCCGTTCGCGTTCGGCGACGCGAACCACGGCAAGCGCGTGTGGGAGCTGCTGGGCCTCCCGTCCAGCCCGGGGCATTGGCTGGACCTTTACGCCCATGCCGAAGCCGATGCGACGGGCGCCGGGTCGATGCCCTTCGTCTTCGCCTGGCTCGAAGCCTGAGCGGAGGCGATCATGCTCGATTTCCTCCAAGGACTGGGCCGGGAAGACGCCGAAGGCCTTGCCCGGCACACGCTGGGCGCGGCCGGCGTCGTCGTCGCGGTCACGGACGTGATGCCCGCCGGCGAGTTCAACGCGCTCGCCGGGGCGCTGATGACCCTCGGCTCCTTCGCGTGGTCCCTCGCCGCGAAGGAGAAGCGCGAGCGCCGCCGCCAGCGGCGCGAAGACCGCGCCGCCCGCCGCCAGGGCGGCTGACCGCCCGCGCGCCAAGGCCGGGGGCGCAGGTTCGCGCCTCCGGCCGCTTTGCAGCAGGACACGTCCCCCGTGACCCAGGCCACCGCCGACATCCTCAGTCAGGCTTTCGCGTTCGCCGAGCTCGCGGCGCCGTCGTCGTTCGGCGACGGCTCGCCCGAGGTTCAGCGCGCCCAAACCGTCTATCCCGGCGTGCTCGACGAATGCCTTGGCTGGGCGGATTGGTCCTTCGCCTCGAAGCTGTTGAGCTTGCCGCCCGCCTCCGACGGGATCGCCGATCCGGATCTGCCCGGGGTCTGGCAGCTGCCGTCCGAGGTGCTGAAACTGCGCAAGGTCGATGACGGCCGGCGCCGCTGGCGTCTGGACGGCCGGCTGCTGCGCGCCGACGCCACGATCACCGCCGCGCTGAAGATCCGCGCCACGGTGCGCGTCGAGCGCGAAGTTGATCTGCCCGGCGAGTTCCGCAAGGCGCTGGCGTTGGAGCTGGCTGCGCGGATCAGCCCGCCGGCCACCCGTTCCGCCAATCGCAGCGCGACGCTGGACGAGCGGACCATGGCGCAGATGAAGAAGGCCGCGCGCGCCGATCGGCAAGGATCGCCGGAGCGCTGGGACGGCGGCCCGCCCGGCCGTTCGAACGACTTCGTGGCCGAGGTGCTGCGGTGAGCCAGCGCAGCGATCCGATCCAGCGGGCGTTCAGCTCCGGCGAGGTTTCCCCGCTGCTGCATGGCCGAGACGATTTTCAGCGGCATCAAACCGGCCTTGCCCAGTGTCGCGGCTTCATTCCCCTGCGCGGCGGGGGCGCCACGCGTCAGCCGGGAACGCGGTATCTTGGCCGCACGCGGCAGGATGCGAAGGCGCGGCTGATCCCGTTCTCGTTCAACGACGATGACGCGCTGGTGCTGGAGTTCAGCGAGCAGCGCATGCGCGTCTGGCGCTACGGCGCGCTGGTGACGAGCGGCGGGTCGCCCTACGAGCTGACGACGCCCTTCACCTGGGCGAACGTCAAGGCGCTGCACTTCGCGCAATCGGCCGATGTGATCTACCTCGCCGACGGCGCGAACCCGCCGCAGAAGCTGTCGCGGCTGGCCTTGGACAACTGGACCATCGCCGAGCTGCAGCTGGCCGGCGGACCTGTGCGGGCGCTTCACGCCGGGTCGAAGACCGTTCAGGCGTCGGCCGAGTTCGGCACGATCACGCTGACCGCATCGTCCAGTCTGTTCACGTCGGCCCAGGTCGGCAGCCTGTTCTCGCTGACCGTCGAGAATTGGGATGCCGTCCCGTTCTGGACGGGCAATGTGAACGTCTCGACCGGGGATCGGGTCCGCTATGACGGGCGGGTGTATGAATGCACGAATGCCGGCGGCGGCAATACCGGCGTCAACCCGCCGCTGCATCGGCAAGGGCGAGAGCTGAGCGCGGCCGACGGCGTCGTCTGGACCTATCGCAGCACCGACACGGGGCTCGTTCGGATCACCGCCGTCGCGAGCGGCACGTCCGCGACGGCCGAGGTGCTGGACCGGATCCCCAGCGAGCTGACCGCGGCGGGCACGCCGCTGTGGCGCGAGGGCGCGTTCAGCGCCAAGCACGGCTATCCGGCTGCGGTCACCTTCTTCGACGAGCGCCTGTGGTTCGGCGGCACGCGGGCGGATCCTCGCGCCGTCTGGGCCAGCACATTGGGCGCCTATGAAGACTTCGCGGCGGGCGAGGTCGATCAGGCGATCAGCTACACGCTGGCGGGCGGCAACGGCCGCGATCGCATCGTCTGGATGCAGCCGTCGCAGCGCGAGCTTTACGTCGGCACGCGCGGCGGCGTGCATACCGGCCGCAGCACCGTGACCCAGGAAGCGATCAGCACCGAGAACGCGACGTTTTCCGGCGCCGCCGGGGACGGCCAGCACGACGCTCAGCCTATCGCGGTGGATGGGCGGCCCATCGCGATCAGCCGCGATCGCCGGCGCGTGTTCGAGTTCCGTTACGTGATCGAGCGCGACGCGGTCGAGCCGCTGGAGCTGAGCCTGCCGGCCGAGCATCTGGGCGCCGATCGGTTCGAGCGCATCGCCTGGCAGACGTCGCCGCTGCGCATGGCGTGGATACCGCGCGACGGCGGCGGCGATCCCGTCGTCATGGTCTACGAGCAGAACGAGGACGTTCTGGGTTGGGCGCCTCTCAGCTTCGCCGGCGGCGCGATCGAGGACATCGCCGTGACGCCGGGGCTGGACGGCGACGACGATCTGCTGCTGATCGTCCGGCGCACCATCGGCGGCGCAACCGTTCGGCATGTGGAGCAGGTGAGCGACTGGTGGGGCCTGCTGACCGGCGACATCGACATTGCCGAACGGTTGCGCCGCCGATGGTGCGCCGGACGATCAGCAGCAGATCGTCGTCGCCGTCCAGCCCCGGCGTCACGGCGATGTCCTC
>JBCBYE010000263.1:0-6185 GCA_039816075.1 Pseudomonadota bacterium
CTTTCGGTCACGATGCGCTCCAGCGTGTCGGCGAGCGCGGGCTGCGCTAGGTTCGACCAGGCCTCCGGCGCGCGGCCGCCGGGCAGCCAATGGGCGGCGCTGGAGGGCCATTCGGCGGCGAAGAAGCCGGCGAGCCCGTCGATCGTCGCGGCCACGCGCGGCAGCGCGGGATGCCCGTCGCGGGCATAGGCGATGGCCGGAGCGAACAGGTCCGCCAGCTCCCACGTCCCCTCCTCCAGCGCCAGGCGCAGCCAGCCGTCGAGGGCGCCGGGGATCACCGTCGCCAGCAGGCCGGCGCCGGGGATGCGCGTCAGCCCCTCGGCCCGGTAATGCGCCACGCTCGCCCCGGCCGGCGCGGGCCCCTGGGCGCAGAGCACCCGGGGCAGGTCCTCGCCCGCCTTCCACAGCATCAGGGGCAGATCGCCGCCGACGCCGTTCAGGTGCGGCTCCACCACCGTCAGGGTCAGGCCGGTCGCGACGGCGGCGTCGGCGGCGTTGCCGCCCCGTTCCAGGACCCCCATGCCGACCGCGGTGGCGAGCCAGTGGGTGGAGGCGACGACGCCGAAGCGGCCCTTGATTTCGGGGCGGGTGGTGAAGCGCATGACGGGGATCTCCGGACGGCGGCTAGGCGGGCGGCGGCGAGGCGGACGGCGGCGAGGCGGGCGGCGACTAGGCGGGCGGGGGCGATGCGGACGGGGGCGCAGGGCGGGAGCGGCGAGGCGATGCGGGCCGGAGCCGCGCGTCCCTCGCCCATGGCCCGAGGTCCGCCGCCGGTCAAGCGCGGGCGGCGGCGGCGCCCTCTTCGGGGGGGAGAAGCCCGCGCCGGCGCGCCTGGGCGTCGAGATGCTCGCGCATGGCCTGGGCGGCGCGCTCCGCCTCGCCCGCCGCGATGGCGGCGGCGATCACCGCATGCTCCCGCATGGCCGGGGGCCCCTCCGCCGCCGCCGGCCGCACCGGCCGGTCCGCCCGCGCATTCAGCCGCACCGCGTGCAGCGCCTCGAACGCCGAGAGCAGCGCCGGATTGCCCGCCGCCACGGCCACCGCCCGGTGAAAGGCGGCGCCCCACAGCTCCAACCCATCCTCGTCGCCCGCCGCCAGACCGCGCGCCGCCACGCGCCGCAGACGCCGCAGATCGGCCTGCGTCGCGCGGCGCGCGGCCAGGGCCGCCAGGGCCGGTTCCAGCGCCCGGCGCGCCTCCATCAGCGACGCCTCGGCCCCGACCGCCCCGACAGCCCCGACCGCCTCCGACGTCGCCGGCGCCTCGGGCGGGGACAGCCAGGCCTCGCCGCCCGGCCTGCGCCAGATGCGCCCCTCCGCCTCCAGCACGTCCAGCGCCCGGCGCACCGCCTGGCGCGAGGCGCCCAGCCGGCGCCCCAGCGCCGTTTCGCCAGGCAGGCGGCCGTCGGGGCGAATTCCATCCTCGCGCAGCAGCCGGCGCAGCGCGGCCAACGTGCGCGACGACTCCCCGGGATCGATGGATCTGCGGGCCATTTCGGGCCCTCCGCCGCCAGATGTTCGACGGGCGGGCGGTGCACCGCCCCCCTCGGACAGTCAGCCTAGCAGCATTCGGCGGCGGGCGCCGCTATTCCCAGAACGGCGCGTCGGCGCCCGCCACGGTCAGGTCGAAGTCGAAGCCGCGCGCCGCGTCCGGCGTCGCCGCCGCCCGCTCCCGCCCGATCTGGCGCGCGAAATCCTCGCCCATCAGGATGCGCATGGGATCGGCGTCGTTATGCGGGTCGCCCTCGAAATACATCTGGGTGATCAGCCGCGCCGCGCCGCCGCGGACCGAGATATGGATGTGCCGGGGCCGCCAGCGGCCGATATCAGGCCGCGCGACATAGCGCCCGGGCAGCACGGTCACAAAGCGATAGCGCCCCTCGGCATCGGTCAGCGCGCGGCCATGACCCAGAAAGTTGGGGTCTATGGCGTAATCCGCCTGATCGTCGCGATGGGTGTAGCGGCCGTGGGCGTTGCAGTTCCAGATCTCCAGCAGCGCGCCCGGCAGGGGCCGCCCGGCCTCGTCGCGCAGAACGCCGGCGACCTCGATGGCCTCGCCGTCCGCCCGGGGGCGGCCGGGCGCGATGCGGGTCAGGTCGGCCTCGTGCGGCGCGACGGCGGGCGGCTGCGGCAGCCAGGGGCGAAAGCTGGCGGCCGTGCCCGGCGGCATGGGCCGCAGGGGCCGGCGCGGCGTGCGCTCGTCCGAGGTGCGGTCGGTCGGGCCTATGCCAAGCCGCCGGGTCATGCCGCCGCCCCCGCCGGCGCCCCCGACGACGCCCCCGACGGCGCCCCTGACGGTGCGACGCCCGCCTCGGGGCGATCGTCGAAGAACGGCGTCTCGCCCTCGCCGGCCAGAACGATGTCGAGCGCGTAGACCGGCGCGCCGTCCTCCGCCTCGCCGGTGGGCGCGGCGACCAGGCGCGCCGCCTCCTGGGGGTCGAGCGAGGCCAGCACCGGATCGGCCGCATTCGCCGCCTCGCCGCCGAAGAAGATCTGGGTAACCAGGCGCGCGAAGCCGTCCGAGAAGATCGTGAGCGTCACATGCGGCGCCCGCTCGGGGGCCACGGGGCCGGGCCGCAGGGTGCGCAGGCGGAACGTGCCGTCGGTGCGGCAGCGCGCGACGCCTTCGAACCACGGATCGACGCCGCCGTCGCCGCCGGGTCCGCGGATCGCGCCGGCGGGGTCGGCCTGCTGGAACTCCAGCAGCACGCCATGGGCCAGGGCGCCGTGACGGTCCAGCACGCGCCCCGCAAGGACGCGCGCCTCGCCCGCCGGACGGATCGCGAGGCCCGGATGCACCCGGGTCAGATCCATGCGGTCCCCATCGAGGAAGGGCAGCGGGTAATAGGGCCCGACCGTGTCCTCGCAGGTCAGCGGCAGGCGGTTGCGGCGGTCGGTCATGGCGGCGCGCTCCGTCTAGATTGCAAAACAGGCGTTAACAGGCAAAACTGAAGCATGGAAGACGCCCCCGCCTCTCCGCCCGCCGGCGCGGGCGAAACAACCGCGCCCGCAGGCGCGGGAGAAACCGTCGCGACCGTTGGCTCGGGCGGGACCGACCCGGGCGCACCCCCAGGGGGCCTGTCGGGGCGCGCGCGCCTCGACGGGGCGCGGGACGACGACGCCCAGGGCAGGCTCCCATCGCCGGCCGACCTCGCCAAGCCGCGGCGCGACAACCATGACGTCTACTTCGTGCCCGGCCTCGCCCGCGGCCTGCGCGCGCTGGAGGCGGTGGGGGAGGCCGGCCGGCCGATGACCATCACCGAGATCGGCCGCGCGCTGGACCTGTCGCGTTCCTCGGCCTTTCGGCTCGTCTATACCCTGACGCATATGAAGTTCCTCGAAGCGCAGGAGGACGGGCGCCGCTACGCGCTGGGCCCGCGCGTGCTGAACCTGGGCTTCGCCTGGCTCGCCGGGCAGGACCTGGTGCAGGCCGCCCGGCCGGAGCTGGAGCGTCTGGCGGCGGAGACCGGCGTCGCCGCCCATCTGGCCATCCGCGACGCCCGCGACGTGCTCTATCTCGACGCCGCGCAGCCCCCCTCCGGCGGGCTCGAATACGTCTCCAACGTCAAGACCGGCGCGCGTCGGCCGGCGCATGCCTCGCCCATGGGCTGGCTGCTGCTGTGCGAGCTGAGCCCGCTGGCCCTTTCGGCGCTTTACGTCGACGTGGCCATGCCGGCCTTCACCGAACATACGCCCACGGATCTGAACGCGCTGAACGTGCGCGCCGCCGGGGCCGGGGCCCGCGGCCATGTCATCTCGCGCGGGCTGCTGGCGCCCGGCGGCGCCTCGGTCTGCGTGCCGGTGCGCGGGCGCGACGGGATGATCGCGGGCGCCATCGACGTCAGCGCGCCCGAGGCCGCGTTCCGCCGCGGACCGCTGGAAACCGCCTATCTGCCGGCGCTGACGGCGGCGGCGGCGCGCATCTCCGCCCGGCTGGGCCACGATCCGGACCGCGCCGCCGGTCACGCGGGCTGAAGCGCCAGAACGTCGTCCAGCACCGCGGCGCAGGTGTCCAGCATCGCGTCGATCTGCGCCTCCGTGCTGATGAAGGGCGGGGCGAGCAGAACGTGGTCGCCCTGCCGTCCGTCGACGCCGCCGGCGGAGGGATAGGTGATCAGCCCCGCCTCCAACGCCGCCCGCTTGAACCGCGGCGCGATGCGTCGCGCCGGATCGAACGGGCGCTTGGCGGCGCGGTCCTCCACGATTTCGAAGGCCTGAAACAGGCCGCGGCCGCGGATGTCGCCCACATGGGGGTGATCGCCGAAGCGCGCCTCCAGCCCGGCGCGCAGGCGCTCGCCCAGGTCGCGCACGCGCGCCAGCAGACCGTCCTCTTCGATGACGCGCAGCACCTCCAGCGCGCCGGCGCAGGCGGCGGCGTGGCTCATGTAGGTATGGCCGTTGGCGAGCAGGCCGGAGCCGTCGCGCAGCGCCTGCACCACCTTTTCCGAGGCGAGCACGCCCGAGACCGGCTGGAATCCCGCGCCCAGCCCCTTGGCGATGGTGAAGATGTCGGCGCAAGCGCCCTCCTGCTCGAGGGCGAAGAGGGTTCCGGTGCGGCCCATGCCGCACATGACCTCGTCGGCGATCATCAACACGCCATGGCGGTCGCAGATCTCGCGCAGACGTTCGAAGTAGCCGGGGGCGGGGGGCACGCAGCCCATGGTGGCGCCGCCCACCGGCTCCACCACGAAGGCGGCGACGGTTTCGGGGCCCAGGCGCCGGATCTCGTCGTCGAGGGCGTCGGCCATGCGCGCGCCGTAGGCCTCCAGGCTCTCCCCCTCCGCCTGGCCGCGATAGGCGTGGCAGGCGGGGATGCGGCCCACGTCGATCAGGAGGGGCGCATAAGGCTTGCGCCGCTCCGGATGGCCGCCGGCGGCGAGGGCGCCCAGCGTGTTGCCGTGATAGGCCATGTCGCGGGCGATGACGCGGGCGCGCTGCGGCTCGCCCTTTTCGATCCAGTACTGGCGGGCGAGCTTGAGCGCCGCTTCCATCGCCTCGGAGCCGGAGCCGAGGACCAGCATCGCGCCCTCGCCGAACCCCTCCGGCGTGCGGTCCACCAGCCAGCGCGCCAGCGCCTCGGCCGGTTCGTTGGTGAAGACGTCGGAATGCACGAAGGACAGACGGTTCAGCTGCGCCGCGATGGCCCCGGCGACCCGCGGATGCGAATGGCCCAGGCAGCTGACCGCCGCCCCGCAGGCCCCGTCGAAATAGCGCCGTCCCTGCGCGTCGACGACGTAGGGTCCGTCGCCCCCCACGGCCGCCCGGGGCGGGGCCGACATGTTGCGGTGCAGCAGGGCGGAGCGGTTGCCGGCCATCGGTCGAGCCTCGCGCGTGAGTGTTGATATGCAAAACATGCGTCCATATAAGAAACACGTCAAGGCGAGAGTCGTACAAGGGAGGCGAGGCGTGGCGCGACCGTTCGAGGGGATCCGGGTGCTCGACCTGACCCATGTGCTCGCCGGCCCCTACGCCGCCTTTCAGCTCGCCGTGCAGGGCGCCGACGTGGTCAAGATCGAGCCGGTCGGAACGCCCGATTGCGCGCGCGGCCGCGGGCCGGACGACGCGCTGAACGCGCTGGGGCTGGGCGTGACCTACCAGGTGCAGGGCGCGGGAAAGCGGGCCGCGGCCCTGGACCTCAAGCATCCCGACGGCCGCGCCGCCTTTCTCGACCTGGTCGAGGGCGCCGACGTGGTGCTGGAGAACTTCCGGGCCGGCGCGTTCGAGCGGCTGGGGCTGGGCGAGGCGACGCTGCGCGCCCGGCGGGCGGACCTGATCCTCGCCTCGTTGACCGGCTGGGGAGGCGGCGGCCCGCGCGAGGGCGTGGCGGCCTACGACAACGTGGTGCAGGCGGCGGCGGGGGTCGTCGACCGCACGGGCGGCGTGAAGCCGGGGCTGAGCTTCGTCGACTACGCCGCCGGTCAGGCGGCGGCCTACGCCATCGCCTGCGCGCTGTTCCGAAGGGCGCGGGAGGGGACGGGTCAGACGCTCGACGTGAGCATGTTCGAGACGGTGCTGATGCAGATGGCGCCGGAGGCGGCGGCGACCTTGCATGCCGGCGACGGCGCGGCGAAGCCCAAGGAGCCGGGGATACGGGAGTATCCCTGCAGCGAGGGCGCCGTGATGCTGGGCGCCTTCACGCCGGCGCAGACGGCGCGGCTGGCGGAGATGCTGCGGGCCGAGGGGTTCGA
>JBCBYE010000819.1:0-1773 GCA_039816075.1 Pseudomonadota bacterium
CCTGACCGACGTGCGGTATCCGGACGGCGCGGCCTAGGGCAGCAGCGGCGCGAGCTCGGGCCAGGCGTCGGCGTCTGCCGCGGACTTGTCGCGGCAGAACGGATTGCAGAAGCCGATCACGCGCCCATCGATCTCCGCCAGGCCGTCCGCGGCCGCCGGCTTGCCGGAATAGGGGCAGAGCGCGTTGGACGGCGCGGCGCCCTCCACGGCTCGGGCCGGACGCGGCGCGGGACCGAAACGGGGGCGCTGCGGCAGGTCCTTTTCATAGCGGTCGGAGCTGTAACCCTCCGCCACGCCCATGGCGCGCCAGCGGCGGAAAGGCGGGTGCGCGTAGACCGCCGCCGCATAGGCCTCCGCCTCCGGGCCGCCCAACCCGTAGGTGACGAAGCGGCTGGCGACCGGGGCGTAGAAGGCGTCCGCCGCGGTGAAGTCGCCGCCGAAGAGCCAGGGCCCCTCGCCGGGCCAGGCCTTGCGGGCCCAGGCCCACAGCTCTTCGATCCTCGCGACGTCCGCCAGCACGGCTTCGGACGGGGCATAGCCCTCGTAGCGGCTGTCGAGCGCCATGGGGCAATCGCCGCGCAAGGCGCCGAACCCCGCGTGCATTTCCGCGCAAAGCGTGCGCGCCGCGGCCCGCGCCGCCGGATCGCGCGGCCAGATGCCGGCATCGGGCGCCAGCTCATGCAGGGTTTCCGCGATGGCGAGGCTGTCCCAGTGGCGGATCACCCCCGCCGGTCCGTCGACGGCGAGCATGGGCACGGTGCGCGCCGGCCCGAAATCCTGCGCCATGGCGGCGAAGGCGTCGCTGCGCAGGCGGGCGTGGCGGGTGCGGAAGGGCAGGCCCGACAGCTCCGCCAGAAGGTGACCGCGCAGCGACCAGCTGGAATAGCAGCGATCGGAAATGGCGAGCGTGAGCATGGACCCCTCCTGCATCTCGGGTCCGCGAACCCTGCGGCGCGGCGGGTTTCAAAGGCCAACGAAATTTCGTGACGAGGCGCTTCAAGGTTTACGAAGCCTTCAGACGTTGACGGTTAACTCCTCGGCAACGGCGCGAAACGCATCGTTTCCGCTTCCGCGTGATGGAAGGGTGATCCGATGGCAGGCGGCCTGCGTAGACCTGATTAAACGAAAAGCAACTTCGCGGCTTGAACGGCCGCGACGCAACAGGAGATCACGATGGCTCTGGACGCGCCTGTCTCCAGCTCCATGACCCGGACCGCGATGTCGGCCGAGCTTCTGGATGCTGAAACGGAACTGGATCTCGCCCGCCGCTGGCGCGATCAGGGGGATGAAAAGGCGCTGCACCGGCTGGTCACCGCCTATATGCGTCTCGCCATCTCCATGGCCGCGAAGTATCGCCGCTACGGCGCGCCCATGAACGATCTGACGCAGGAGGCCGGGGTCGGCCTCATGAAAGCCGCCGAAAAGTTCGATCCGGACCGCGGCGTGCGCTTCTCCACCTACGCCGTCTGGTGGATCAAGGCCTCCATCCAGGACTACGTGATGCGCAACTGGAGCCTGGTGCGCACCGGGTCCACCTCCTCCCAGAAAGCTCTCTTCTTCAACATGCGCCGCGTCCGCGCGCGGCTGGAGCGGGAGATGGAGCAGGAGGGCGAGCGCCTTTCGGGCGACGAGATCCGCCGCCGCATCGCCGAGGACCTCGGCGCCCCCCTGCGCGACGTGGAGATGATGGAGGGCCGGCTGGCCGGTTCCGATTTCTCTCTCATCGCCGAGGTGGCCTGCGTCTTCGGCCGGGTATGGGTGGAGACGCTCGAG
>JBCBYE010000504.1:0-3732 GCA_039816075.1 Pseudomonadota bacterium
AACTCGCCGCGGCCGCTGGGCGTGTTGTGCGCCCCGCCCTGGCCGTCGGGTCGGCCGCTGTTGACGCCCGTGGCGCGCTGGGGCGGGGTGGTGGCCTGGCCCACCCCGCGCACGCCGGTCAGCACGAAGGCATGGGCGATGCGGTCCGCCTCGAAGGCGTTGCGCAGGGTGCGCACCATGGCTTCCTGCCCGATCAGATCGGCGAAGGTCTGGGGGCGGTATTTGCGCGCCAGCACCTGATAGGCGGGCGCCGGCGCCGCGGCCTCCGGCGCGTCGAAGCCGAGGCCCGGTCCGCCCCCGCCCTCCATATCCTCGGTCGGGTCGGTCATGGGGCGGGGCGAGTCTCCAGTCGGGGCATGGGCGCGAGGGTAGGACCCGGCCCGCCCCGCGGCAAGCCGCGCGGCGGCGGCGCTCCGCGGCCGGACCGGCGCCCGCGCGCCTGCGCCGGCGTCGCGCTTTGGCGCAGGGCCGGGTTTCCGCGTCGCAGGCGCCGTTCAGCCGCCGCGAAGATGGCGGCCCGCAGGCGCGACGACGCCGCCGGACAGGACCCGACCCGCCGGCCGACCCGTCCTTCGCCGCGGCCTCAGCCCGCCAGAACGCGCCAAAGGCCCACGGCGCTTGCGGCGAGGACCATGGCGATGCCCGCCGCGGCGAGCGCGGCCAGTCCGGATTGAACGCGCGCCCCCACCTCGTCCTGCGGCAGCGCGTCTCCCATCGCCGGCGTCGCGGCGCTCCGCCCCCGGGCGCGCAGGCCGGCCCAGACGACCAGGCCGATGAGCGCGTAGCCCATCAGTTCGGCGAACAGCCCGAGGACGGCGACGGCTTGCGCGGTCATGGCGAGATCTCCTTGCAACGTCCTTGCGTGAGGAGGAAACGCCGCCCGTCCGCCCCGGTTGCGGGCCCGCGGCGTTTCGCCCGCAGGACGGACCCGGCGAGGGGGCGTCCGCGCAGCCCCTCGTCCGGGCTGCGCCCGAACGTCGGCCCCGCCCGAACTCCCCCTCGCCGGGCCGCGTCGCCCCGCGCGGCGCCGGTCTCAGCCCGCGGCGAGCGCCCGGCGCATGTCGCGATGCGGAATGCCCGCATCGTCGTAGACCGGGCCGAACGGCGCGAAGCCGAGCCCCTCGTAAAAGCCCAGCGCGTGGGTCTGGGCGCCCAGCACCGCCTCGGCCGCGCCCTCCGCCCGCGCCTGCGCCACGCAGAACCGGATCACCGCCGCGCCGAGGCCCCGTCCGCGCAGATCCCGCGCCACGCAGACCCGCTGGATCTTCATCTTCGGGCCGAGCCGCTTCAGCCGCGCCGCCGCCGCCGGCGCGCCGTCGATCCGCCCCAGCACATGGGCGCAGGCCTCGTCCTCGCCGTCGATCTCGTCCGGCTCGGGCACGCCCTGCTCCTCCACGAACACCGCCCAGCGCAGGGCCAGGCAGGCCGCGACCTCCGCCTCTCCCGCCGCCATCCCGATGCGCCAGCCGTCCATGCCCGCCCCTCCCGTCAGCCCCGCGAAGGGGAGTGCGGGCGGGGCCGACGTTCGCTCGTCAGAGCGGACGAGGGCCCGGCCGCGCCCCCCTCGCGGCGCGTCACATCCAATCCTCCAGCGCCGCGCGCGCCGCCGGCAGCACGTCCGCCGCCACGTCGCGCGGCAGGCGCGCGAGGGTCGAGCGGGCGTAAAGCCGCGACGTATCGTAGTCGAGGCCCACGCCCAGCACGCGCAGGTCCTCGACCTGATCGAACTCGGCCAGAACCTCGCGCAGGTGATCCGCAAGGAACGCGTCGCCGTTGGCGAGAAGCGTCGAATCGTCCACCGGCGCGCCGTCCGACAGCACCGCGATCAGCCGCCGCGTCGCGCCGGCCGCGCGCGCCCGCTCCGCCGCCCAGAGCAGCGCCTCGCCGTCCACGTTCTCCTTCGGCAGACCCGGCAGGAACATCGCCGACAGCCCCAAGGGCCGCGGCGGATGGAAGGGCGCGTGGACGATGTGGCGCAGCGCGCAGAGCCGGCCGGGCCGCGGCGGGGCGCCCGCGCGCAGCCAGTCGTCGCGCACCGGCGCGCCTCTCCACCGCACCGTCGTGAAGCCCAGCACCTGCACCGGCAGACGCAGCTTGCGCGCCAGCGTTTCCAGCCCGTGGGCCGTCGGCCAGGCGAGCTGCAGCCGGTCGTCTTTCATGGAGCCGGAGTGGTCGATCAGCACCGTCACGCTGGCCGGCGGCGGCGCCGGCGCCTCGTCGGCGGAGGGACGGCGCCATGGCCCGATCTCTTCGGCCAACGCCATGGAAACCGCATCGATCCGAAGGCGCGAGGCCCCGTGGACCTCCTGCGCCACGCGCAGCGCATCACCCGCCGCCCACCGCGCAAGCTGAGGCGCGCGGGCGATCAAGGCGTCGGCCTCCACCTCCTCGTCCCAGAATGTCGAGTAGATCCAGTACCCATCGCTCAGCCGCTCCGGCGCCGGCGGCACGCGCCCGGCGGCGTCGAGCCACGGAAAATGCGCGCGCAGCCGGGCGCGCCAGCCCGGCTGCCGTTCAGCCATAGGCCACCGGCTCGCGCTCCGGCCCCTCGGCCATCCATCGCCAATAGGCCTCGCGCAGCGCCGTCGTGAGGGCGCCCGGCGCGCCGTTGCCGAACACCCGGCCGTTGACCTCGGTCACCGGGGTCGGGCCGCCGCCGGTGGTGCTCAGCAGCACCTCGTCGGCCTCCAGCAGCTCCTCCAGCGGCAGGGCGCGCGCCTCCACCCGCAGGCCCAGCGCCTCGGCCAGCTCCATGGTCACGCCGCGGGTGCGCCCCTCCAGCACGCCGCGATCGGCGGTGATCAGGGCGTCGCCCTTGATGGCCAGCACGTTGAAGCCCGGCCCTTCGGTGACGTTCCCGTCGAAATCCAGCACCGCCGCGGTGTCGCGGCCGGCGTCCAGCCCCTCGAACAACGCCTGGGTGAAGTCGCCCCAATGGTAGTTCTTGGCGCGGGGGTTCACGCTCTGCTCGGGAATGCGGCGCACGTCCCGGGGCACGTGAAGGCGCACGCCGCGCGCCGCCACCTCCTGCGGGACGACGTAGATGTAGGGCACGCACCAGCAGAAGAAGTTCTGCCGGCAGGTCCGCGGATCGCGCGTGCCGGGGATCAGCGGCAGGCCGCGGGTGCAGACCATGGCGACATAGCTCTCCCGCAGGCCGGCGGCGGCGACGATGCGGTGCAGGATCGCGCGCACGCCCTCGCGGTCCTCCTCGATGCTCATGCGGGCCGAGGCGAGCGAGGCGAAGAAGCGGTCCAGATATCGATCGAGCCCCACGAAGGCCCCGTCCCAGACCGGCGCCACGTCATAGACCGCGTCCGAGCGCGTCACGCCCCAGTCGTTCACCGGCAGCCGCGCCTCGGCCATGGGGACGAGCCGCCCCTCGATCCAGGCGGCGCCGGCGGACAGATCGGCGGCGGCAGAGGCGGCGGCAGAGGCGGGGGCGGGGGCGGGGGCGGCGCGGTCTTCGGGCATGGCGGACCTCGGGGCGGATGGGGCGGGGCGAGGCACGCAGCCTAGCCCGCCCGCCCGCGCATCGGCCAGCCTCGCGTCGCCCGCGCCCGCCGGCCCGCCGCGCGCCGGCCGACCCCGAGCTTCAGGCCCCCAAGGCGCGCTCGCGCTGTTCTGGATCGAGGGCGCCTTGGGGGCCTGAAGCTCGGGGTCGGCCGGCGCGCGGCGGGCCGGCGGGCGCGGGCGACGCGAGGCTGGCCGATGCGCGGGCGGGCGGGCTAG
>JBCBYE010000703.1:0-2334 GCA_039816075.1 Pseudomonadota bacterium
AGCGCCGAGAACCCGGCCCAGAGCTTCGTGGTCTTTGACGGGGTTGCGCCCACGGCGCTTACGCGGTGCAGCATCCTCACCCAGCATCTCCTCGCGGATGTACTGGCTCAAGGGAATATCGCCGCGCAGCGCATCCAGCTTGGCCCGCTCCTCAAACGTCAAACGCAGAGAGAACGGCGGGGGATATTTGGGCGCGGGTTTTCCCGCTATCCCATTGAATTTACGTCCCGAAGTGCTCATCACCGCACTCCTCAGGATCATTGTCCTGCGTTGCGGTGTCAGGGAAACCAGCGGCCTTGAGATGCGCTTCCCACTCCATCAGAGTATCGAAGAGAGAGTTCGAACTTTCTCCTCTTAGGCGCACCATAGCGCCCCCCTCCGAACGGACGCCGCCCCCGAAGGCGCGGCTGGAGGGCGGGCCGGCGCCGCAGGCGCTCGGGGCGCCCGCAAGCGCGCCGCGCCCTCAGTCCGCGCCCAGCAGAAACCCCGCCGTGCAGTCGATCACCCGATCCAGCAGCGCCGGCGCGCGCAGCGCCCCCAGGTCGTGGCCCGCCTCCAGGTCCAGAACGGTCGTCGCCCCCCGCCGCGCCCCCCGCCGCGCTTCAGCCCGCCGCGCTTCAGCCAGCCGCGCCGCCAGGGCCGCGCCGTCCTTGATCAGCGGATCGCGCCGTCCCGTCGCCACCCAGACCGGCGCCGCGACCCGCGCGCCGTCCGCCACCGGATCCGCCGCCGCCAGCTCCGCGAAGAATCCCGGCCGCAGGCGCGTGCCCGCGACGATCGCCGTCTCCCCCCGCGCCGCCGCCGCCGCCCCCGCCGCAATCGTCTCGCGCCCGAAGATGATCCCGTAGGTCGCCATCGGGTCCAGCACCGGCGCCCACAGCGCCACCCGGTCGAACGCCCCGCCCGCCCTCAGCGCCGCCATCCCGCCCTGGCTGTAGCCCAGCACCCCCAGCGGCGCCCCCGCCGCCGCGGCGAACGCCTCGCGCAGCGCCGCCGCCGCCCGCCGCGCATCCCGCGCCTGCCCGGAAAACCGCGTGTCCGCCCAATCCCCGTCGCTGCGGCCGGAGCCCAGGAAGTCGATGCGCAGCGTCGCCACCCCCCGCTCCGCCAGCCGCCGCGCGGCGCGGGCGAACATGCCCTCGCCCCCCGCCACGGGGATCTCGTCGCGCGCGCCGGTATAGCCGTGCAGCATCACCGCCAGCGCCCGCGGCGCCGCGCCCTCGGGCTGGGCCAGCACGCCCTCCAGCCGCCCGTCCGGCGTCTCGAGGCTCAGCTCCCGCTCCGCCGCCGCCGCATGCCGCGCCGGCGCCGGCGCGCAGGCCTCGAACGGCTCCGCCCGCGCCGCGCCGCCCAGCCAGGCGCCCATCGCCCCGCCCAGCAGCGCCGCCCAGGCGACGCGCCTCCTCACCGCGCCGCCCTCCGCCGCCGCTCCCAGGCGAACCGCAGCTCCAGGGCCAACAGATACGGCACGAAGAACGCCCACAGATTCGCCCGGTCGAACGCCCCCGAGAAATCCGGCGCCCGCCCCAGCATGCCGAAGCTCAGCTCCCACACCCCGTAATGCACCCGGTAAAGCCAGGACCCCAGCGCCAGCAGCAGCAGCCGCAGCGCCCAGCGCCGATGCCGCGCCACGTCCCCCGCGCGGGCGAAGCGCAGCGCCTGCCCCGCGCTCAGCAGCATCAGCGCGCCGTAGACCGCGAAGGCGAGGCTCATGGCCGCCCCCCCGACCGTGCCCCGCAGCGCGATGTAGAGCAGTCCGCCCAGCGCCGTCGCCGCCGCCAGCGCCACGACCGTCCGCCCGACCCAGCGATGCCAGCCTGGCGCCCGCCGCCGCAGCGCCCCGATCAGCTGCAACGGCGCCAGCAGCGTCAGCGCCGCGCCCGCCGCCATATGCGCGAAGACCGCGGCGTTCCCCGCCGCGCCGCCGGCCAGAAAGAACGCAGTCTCCCGCGCCTCGCCCCACAGCCCGCGCCAGCCGAAGCCGGCGGAATAGGCCACGAACGGCCAGACCAGCAGCGCCAGCGCCAGGGCGCCCGCCGCCCCCAGCGCGGAGGCCGCCCGGCCGCGCCGCCCCGCCGTCGCCCCGCCGCCCATGTCCGAAGCCTCCTTTGACGCGCCGCCCCGGCGACCGTAGGGCAACCTAGCCCCCGCCCCGCTCCGAACAACGCCCCGCTCTTCGCCGCAGGACCGACGCCGACCCGGCCTCGCCTCGCGCCTCAACGCCGGCCGGCCGCGGCGGGCCGACGCGCGTGCGAACGGCGGCGCTCGGCGCGCAAGGCGGCGCGCGCCGCCTTGCGCGCCGAGCGCCGCCGTTCGCACGCGCGTCGGCCCGCC
>JBCBYE010000501.1:0-3743 GCA_039816075.1 Pseudomonadota bacterium
CGCGCAACAAGGACCCCAGGGAGGAGCCGAACCATGCGCGCCATGATTCTGGAAGAGCTGAACCAGCCGCTGCAATTGAAGGACGTCGCCGTGCCCGAGCCCGGGCCCGGCCAGGTGCGCCTGAAGATCGAGGCCTGCGGCGTGAACTTCGCCGACACGCTGATCGTGCAGGGCAAGTATCAGGAGAAGCCGCCGCTGCCCTTCGCCCCCGGCGCCGAGGTCTGCGGCGTGGTGGATGCGGCGGGCGAGGGCGTCTCGCTGGCCGTGGGCACGCGCGTCGCCGGCCTGATCGGCTCGGGCGGCTTCGCCGACTACGCGCTGGCCCCCGCCGTCGCCTGCGTTCCGGTGCCTGCGGAGATGCCGGCGGAGCAGGCGGCGGGCTTTCTGATCGCCTACGGCACGTCCCATGTGGGGCTGGAGCATCGCGCGCGGTTGCAGCCGGGCGAGACGCTGCTGGTTCTGGGCGCCGCCGGCGGCGTGGGCCTGACGGCGGTGGAGATCGGCAAGGTCATGGGCGCCACGGTGATCGCCTGCGCCCGCGGCGCGGATCGTCTGGAGATCGCCAAGGCCAAGGGCGCGGATCACGTGATCGACAGCGCCTCGGGCGACATCAAGGCCGAGGCCAAGGCGCTGGGCGGCGTCGATGTCTGCTACGATCCGGTGGGGGGCGAGCAGTTCCGCGCGGCCATGTCGGCAATGAAGTGGGAGGGGCGGATGCTGCCGCTCGGCTTCGCGTCGGGCGACATCCCGCAGATCCCGGCGAACCTGGTGCTGGTCAAGAACATCTCGATCTTGGGCCTTTACTGGGGCGCCTATGCGCGCAACGACCCGAAGGTGCTGACCGAGAGCCTGACGACGCTGTTCGGCTGGTGGGCGGCGGGCAAGATCAAGCCGCATATCTCGCATGTCCTGCCGCTGGCCCGGGCGGCCGAGGGGCTGGAGCTGCTGCGCGAGCGCAAGGCGACGGGCAAGGTGGTCATCGCGCTGGATTGAGCCGGGGTTCGCTCGGGTCGCGATGCTGCCGCCGGCTTTCGCCGGGGTGGTCGCGGCGGATTGGTCGCGCCGGGGTGGTCGCGTCGGGGCGGTCGCGTGGGGCTGGTCGCGTCGGGGGCGCGGCTGTGGCAGCCTGCCGCTATCATCGTCCGCAGGAGGGATCCCGCCATGCCCGTTCGCAAGCCCGTCGCGGCCGCCCGCCGCGCCCTGAGCCGCCGCGACAGCCTCGGCCTTGCGGCCGGCGCCGCGGTTCTGGCCGCCGGCCCGGCCCAGGCCGCCAAGCAGCCCAACATGCGCGAGGCGCGTCAGGCCCTGCTGACGGCGGTCAAGGCGCTGCGGCGCGCCAAGAACGACGAGGGCGGCCACCGGCTGCGCGCGCTGTCCTACGCGGAACGCGCGCTCAAGCAGGTGGAAAAGGGCATCGAGAAGGGCAATCGGCTGCTCTGAGCCGGCCCCGCGACGGGGCCGCGCCCGCCCTCACTCCGCCGCGATGCGCGGTTCGGCCGAAACGGCATAGGCGGCGCGCACGAAGTCGGCCAGCGCCTCGGCCATGGGGTTCTCGGCCCCGGCGGCGCGATACATGTTGATGCGCACGCGCGGCAGTTCCGGCAGGGCGCCGCCGTGGCGCACCACCTCCAGATAGGCGGGCACGGCGGTGAAGACGGCGGCATGCACCGCCAGATCCGCCGAGACCGTCGCCTCGATGGTGCGCGTGGTTTCGGACGTGACGCCCATTTCCCAGGGGATGCCGTCGACGTCGAGCGCGGACTGGGTGGGACCGCGGAAGATGCAGCTGCTTTCGAAGGCCAGGCGCAGGGGGCGCGCCTTCCAGGCCTGGCCGCCGGGCGCGCCGACCCAGACCAGGGGCGCCTCCTCCAGCAGCTCTCCGCCGGTTTCGCGCACGCTTTCGGTGGTCAGGATCAGGTCCGCCTCGCCCCGTTCGCGCAGCATGTGCAGGCGGCGCGTGTAGCTGGACAGAAGGTTGACCTTCACCCGCGGGAATTCGCGGGCGAAGCGGCGCAGAACGCCGGGGATATGCGGGTAGACGATGTCCGCCGGCACGCCGAAGACCACCTCGCCGGAGAAATCCTGCGCGGTGAGGCGGCCCCAGGCCTCGTCGTTGAGGGCGATCATGCGGCGCGCGTAGCTGAGCAGCAGCTCCCCCTGACCGGTCAGCGCCGGGGCCCGGCCGGAGCGGTCGAGCAGGGGCTGGCCGATCGCTTCCTCCAGCCGCTTGAGCTGCATGGAGACGGCCGATTGCGTCAGGTGCAGCCGGGCGGCGGCCTTGGTCACGCCGCCGGTCTCGGCGACCATGGCGAAGCTGCGCAGGGCGGTCAGGTCGAGATTCCGCGGCATATCACACTCCGTGATGATTAACGTCAAAACCATTCGCTTGAAGAATGTAACAGAGATCCGCATATCCATCAACGTCGGTGATGCGGAAGGGTTCAGCATCACGAACGGTTAAGGAGAGATGACATGGCGGCTTCCTTCATGACCTCCGCGTCGCAGGTTTCGGGTCTGCGCGCGACGCGCGGGCGTCCGTCGATGCTGACGCTTCTGGCGCGCTGGATCGAGCTGCGCCGCTCGCGCACCGCGCTGTCGGAGCTGAACGCCGACCAGCTGCGCGACATCGGGCTGAGCGAAGAGACTGCGCGCAAAGAGGCGTCGCGCCCGTTCTGGGACGCCCCGTCGCACTGGCGCTGAGCCTGCGCCCAAGCCTGGGCCCAAGCCTGGGCCCAAGCCTGGGCCTGAGCCGGGCCTCCGCCCCGCGCCTTCGGGCGGGCGGGGCGGGCCTCGATCCGGTCGGAACGATCGCCACGACCCCAGCGCATGCGCCGGGGTCGTTTTGCGTTTCGCGCCCGGGTTTGGAGAATTTTCGTTAAGGTTTCGCGTTCATCGTGTCCGCTCACCCTTTCCGCTCACGCGGCGCTAACGCGTCGCGGCGAAGCTGCGAAGGTGGGACAGCCTTGGGAGGCGGGACGATGATGGGACGGGTGGATGCGTGGCGCCGGGCGCGCCGGGCCTGGGCGCGGCAGCGTTTCGACGTGGACATGCAGATGGCGGAGCTGCGCTGGCGGCGGCGCATCGCGGCGCTTTATGCGGGCCCCTCGGCGGGGCGCGGCGGCGCGGCGAGCGGGATCTCCATCAGCGCGTCGTAGTGCGGCCCGCTCTCGCCCAGGCGGGAGCGGTAGAGCACGGCCTGCGGCGCCTCCGCCGGCGCGGCGGAGAAGGCGGCATGTCGCGCGAGCCAGCGCGCCAGTCCCTCGCCCGCCGGAGCGCGGGCGCTGAAGCGCGCCAGCGTGACATGGGGGACGAAGCGCTCATGCGGCAGGTCCAGCCCGCCGCGGCGCAGCGCCTCGCGGCATTTGGCGCGCAGGGTCTTGAGCGCGGGATCGGGGCGCACGACCGCGTGGGCGCTGCGCGGACGTTGCGCGCCGAAAACGCCCAGACCGTCGAGGACGAGGCGGGGCGCCGGGGCGTCGAGGCCGTCCAGCTCCCACGCCGCATCCTCGAGCGCGGGGCCGGGCAGTTCGCCCAGGAAGGCGAGCGTGACGTGAAAGTTCTCCCACGCCACCGGGCGGCCCTCGCCCAGATCGAGGGCGACATCTTCGAGCCGGTCGCGCAGGGCGTCCGGCAGGGGCAGGGCGAGAAAGGCGCGGATCATGGGGCGGAGCGGCGTCTGCGCCGCGGACCGTTGCGGGAGGGCTCGAGACTAGCGGGCCGCGGCGCGGCGGTCGAGCCGCGCG
>JBCBYE010000864.1:0-1536 GCA_039816075.1 Pseudomonadota bacterium
CGCGCGGCGGCGCGCTCCCCGACCCTCGGCGCCCGGCCCGAACCCACGGAGGCCCCGGATCAGGTCCGGGGCGAGACGGCGCCCGGCCCCGGGCGCGAGGCGAAACCCAGACGGAACGGCCCAAGATGAAAGACCTCACCCCCCCGCGCGACAGCCTCGACCCGATCGAGATCGCCAGCCGCGACGAGATCGAGGCCCTGCAGCTGCAACGCCTGCAATGGTCCCTCCGCCACGCCTACGACAACGTCCCGTTCTACCGCGGAAAATTCGACGCCGTCGGCGCCCGTCCGGACGATCTGAAAAGCCTCGCCGACATCGCCCGCTTCCCCTTCACCGTGAAGCAGGACCTGCGCGACAATTACCCGTTCGGCATGTTCGCCGTGCCGCGGGCGCAGGCGGCGCGCGTGCATGCCTCCTCCGGCACCACGGGCAAGCCCACCGTGGTCGGCTACACCGCGAACGATCTGAAGGTCTGGGGCGGCCTCGTCGCGCGCTGCCTGCGCGCCTCGGGCGTGCGGCCCGGCGACATGCTGCACAACGCCTACGGCTACGGCCTCTTCACCGGCGGCCTCGGCGCGCATATGGGGGCCGAGGCGCTGGGCGTCACGGTGGTCCCCGTCTCCGGCGGCATGACCCAGCGCCAGGTGACCCTGATCGAGGATTTCCGCCCCGAGGCGATCTGCGTGACGCCGTCCTATTTCCTGTCGATCCTCGACGAATACCGCGCCCGCGGCATCGATCCGCGCGCCAGCAGCCTGGACGTCGGCATCTTCGGCGCCGAGCCGTGGACCGACGCCATGCGGGCCGAGATCGAAGACGCCTTCGACATGCACGCCGTCGACATCTACGGCCTGTCCGAGGTCATGGGCCCCGGCGTCGCCAACGAATGCGTGGAGACCAAGGACGGCCTGCACATCTGGGAGGACTGCTTTCTGGCCGAGGTCATCGACCCGCAGACCGGCGAGCCCGTGGCCGAGGGCGAGATCGGCGAGCTGGTGTTTACCACCCTGACCAAGGAGGCGATGCCGGTCGTGCGCTACCGCACCCGCGACCTCACCCGCCTGATGCCGGGCACCGCGCGCAGCCATCGGCGCATGCAGAAGGTCGCCGCCCGCTCCGACGACATGATCATCCTGCGCGGCGTCAACGTCTTCCCCACCCAGATCGAAGAGCAGCTGATGACCGTGGCGGGCCTGTCGCCCCATTGGCAGATCGAGCTGACCCGCGCCGGCCGCATGGACGCCATGACCGTGCATGCCGAGGCGCTGCCGGGCCATGCCGACGCCGCCTCCCGCGCCGCCGCGGCCGCGGCGCTGGCCGAGGCGATCAAGGGCGTGGTGGGCGTCACCGCCGCCGTGCAGGTGGCGGAGCCGGGGGGCGTGGAACGCTCCGCCGGCAAGGCCCGCCGCGTCGTCGACAACCGATCCGACGCGTGATCCGGCCGGCGACGATGCGCGGCGCCTCGCCGCCCCCGTCTCCCGCCGCCCCCGTTCCCGCCGCCCCCGTCTCCCGCCGCCCCCGTCTCCCGCCGCCCCC
>JBCBYE010000590.1:0-3014 GCA_039816075.1 Pseudomonadota bacterium
CCCCGACGGAACGGCAGGCCTACATCGCCCGCGTCCGGGCCCTGGCGAAGATGTGCGCCGACGCTTTTCTGACCACCGAGGCGGCGCAGGTCTGAGATCATGCGCGCCAAACCCTTCATCCTGGCCTTCGGGGTCTTTCTGGCGCTCTTCGGCGGGGCGCTGATCTGGTTCCAGTTCTTCGCCTATTACGAGCGGCTGGAGGGCGAGGGGCATGTCCTGATCCAGGGCGAGCGGCTGCCGGTGCAGGATTTCGAGGGGATCGACGCGCCGACCTCCCCCCTGAAGCTGCGCGCCTGCTTCCGCGTGGCGGAGGGGACGGCGCCGGACGCGCTGTCGATCTTCCCGGCGGCCGAGGACGCGGAGCCGCTCGTCGCGCCCTTCTGGTTCGACTGCTTCGCGGCCGAGGAGATCGCCGCCGGCCTGCGCGACCGCGGCGTGCGCGCGGTGCTGGCCGAGCGCGACGCGCCCTATGGCTTCGACCGCATCGTCGCCGTCGCGCCCGACGGACGCGGCTGGATGTGGCGCCAGATCAACCGCTGCGGCGAGGCGGCCTTCGGCGGCGATCCTCTGCCCGAGGGCTGCGCGCCCAAACCCGCCGACTGAGCTTGGTCCCCGGCGCCCCGGCGCCGTCCGGTCCGGCTAGACCCCGGGGGCGGCTGCAGGAGAGGGGATCGCGGCGGAGCGGTTTCGGCGGCCTTCGCCCTCGGGCTTCGGGATCCGACCGCGCGCCGCCGCCTTCTGCGTTGACCTTGCCGACATGATCGCCATACAGGCCCCCTTCTCGCCCCGACCTCCCGAGCCGCCGGACCGTTCGCCATGCCCGACCTGCTGATCGAACTCTTTTCCGAAGAGATCCCCGCGCGGATGCAGGCCAAGGCGGCCGAGGATCTCAAGCGTCTGATGACCGACGCGCTCGTCGAGGCGGGATTGACCTACGCCTCCGCCGCCGCCTTCGCGACGCCGCGTCGCCTGGCCCTGACGGTGGAGGGGGTGCCGGCGGAAACGCGGCCGCAGCGTGAAGAGCGCAAGGGTCCCCGCGCGGACGCGCCCGACAAGGCGGTGGAGGGCTTCTTGCGTTCCACCGGTCTGACGCGCGAGCAGCTGGAGGTGCGCGCCGACAAGAAGGGCGACGTCCTCTTCGCGGTGATGGAGCGGCCCGGCCGCCCGGCCGCGGCCCTCGTCGCCGAGGCGCTGGAGGCGGCGATCCGCGGCTTTCCCTGGCCCAAGTCGATGCGTTGGGGCGAGGGATCGCTGCGCTGGGTGCGGCCGCTTCGCTCGATCCTCGCGATCCTGCATGACGAGGCGGGGCGGGAGATCGTGCCGCTGGAGGTCGACGGCTTCGCCGCCGCCGATCGCACCTGGGGTCACCGCTTCATGGCGCCGGCGGAGATCGTCGTCGGTTCGTTCGAGGATTACCGCGCCAAGCTGCGCGGCGCCTTCGTGATGCTCGACGCGCAGGAGCGGGCGGAGACCATCCGCCACGACGCCGATCAACTGGCCTTCGCCCAGGGGCTGGAGGTGGTGGAGGATCGCGGTCTGCTGGCCGAGATCGCCGGCCTGGTGGAATGGCCCGTGACGCTGATGGGCCCCATCGAGGATCGCTTTCTGGAGCTGCCGCCGGAGGTCCTGCAAACCTCGATGAAGGAGCATCAGAAGTTCCTGAGCGTGCGCGACCCCGCCAGCGGCAAGATCGTCAAATGGGTCACCGTGGCGAACCGCGAGACCGCGGATGACGGCGCGGCGATCCTGGCCGGCAACGCCAAGGTTCTGGCGGCGCGGCTGTCCGACGCTTTGTTCTTTTGGGAGAATGATTTGCGGACGGTTCGCGAGTCTGGGCTCGAAGGTCTGGGCGCATCGCTGTCCAACGTCACCTTCCACTCGAAGCTCGGCAGTGAAGCCGATAGAATCGCTCGTATTTCCGTGCTGGCGAAGGCCCTGGCGCCTCAGGTCGGCGCCTCGGCCGAGGCGGCGGCGCAGGGAGCGCGGGTGTGCAAGGCCGATCTGGCGTCGGAGATGGTCTATGAATTCCCGGAACTTCAGGGGGTTATGGGTCGATATTACGCTGCCGCCGAAGGATTGGACCCGCAAGTCGCTGCAACCTGCGAAGAACACTACCGCCCCCTCGGCCCGTCCGACGACCTGCCCGAGGCGCCGGCGGCGACGGCGGCGGCGCTGGCGGACAAGCTGGACATGCTGGCCGGGTTCTGGAGCATCGACGAGACGCCGACCGGATCGAAGGACCCGTTCGCGTTGCGCCGCGCCGCGCTGGGCGTGGTGCGCATCCTGCTGGACGGCGGGCTGCGGCTGCGGCTGCGCGAGGCGCTCGATCGCGCCTTTGCCGGGCATGGCGGCGCCGCGGAGGGCGTGGCCGACGACCTGCTGCGCTTCTTCGGCGACCGGCTGAAGCAGCACCTGCGGGCCGAGGGCGTGCGCCACGACGTGGTCGAGGCCGGGTTCCGGCTGCCCGGGCAGGACGATCTGACCGGGCTCGCCGCGCGGGTCCGCGCGCTGCAGGCCTTCGTGGAGACCGAGGACGGCGGCGCGCTGCTCGCCGGATATCGTCGTGCGGCCAACATCCTGACCGCCGAGGAGAAGAAGGACGGCGTCGAGTACTCGCTCGACCCCGACCCGAAGTTCGCCGAAGGGCCCGAGGAGACGGCGCTGTTCGCAGCGCTCGACGCGGCCGAGGCGGCGTTGGCGCCGGCGGTGGAGGCGGAGGATTTCGCCGCCGCGATGGCCGCGCTCGCCCGCCTGCGAGGCCCGGTCGACGCCTTTTTCGAGGCGGTCGTGGTCAATGCCGACAACCCGATCCTGCGGCGCAACCGGCTGTGTCTGCTGCACCGCATCCGGGCGGCGACCCTGAAGGTCGCCGATCTGTCGGCGCTGGAGGGCTGAGGACGCACGGTCCGGCGTCTGGCGCTCGATCCAGCGGTCCCAAGGTCGGCGTCCGCCCTTTGAACGTGTCGACGCGTCACGCTTTCGTCGCACGCATTGCGAATGTATCATGCTGCGAA
>JBCBYE010000608.1:0-2919 GCA_039816075.1 Pseudomonadota bacterium
CGCCGCGCCCGGGGGACCGCGCCATGACCGCCGCGCTGCTGATCGAACAGCTGCTCAACGGCGTGCAGCTCGGCGTGATGCTTTTCCTCACCGCCGCCGGGCTGACGCTGGTCTTCGGCGTCATGGGGCTCATCAACCTCGCGCACGGCTCGCTCTACATGACGGGCGCCTTCATCTGCGCCTGGGTCGCCGGCGCCACCGGCAGTTTCTGGCTGGGCCTCGCCGCCGGCGCCGCCGCGGCCGCCGCGGCCGGCGCGCTGGTGGAGATGGCGGTGATCCGACGCCTGTACGATCGCGACCACCTCGACCAAGTGCTCGCCACCTTCGCGCTGATCCTGATCTTCTCGGAAGGGACGCGCTGGATCTTCGGCTCCCAGCCGCTGTGGCTCGACGTGCCCTCGGTCCTTTCAGGCGCCGTCGCCCTGCCCGGGGGCGCGGCCTATCCGATCTATCGCCTCGCCATCATCCTCGCCGGCCTCGCCGTCGCCGCGGGCCTGTGGCTGCTGATCTCGCGCACGCGTCTGGGCATGCGCATCCGCGCCGGCGAAAGCGACCGCGAGATGATCGCCGCGCTCGGGATCGACATCCGCAGCCTCTACACCGCCGTCTTCGCGCTCGGCGCGGCGCTCGCGGGTCTTTCCGGCGCCCTCGTCGGCGCGCTGCAGTCGGTGCAGGTGGGCATGGGCGAGCCGGTGCTGATCCTCGCCTTCGTCGTCATCGTCATCGGCGGCATCGGCAGCGTGCTGGGCGCCTTCATCGCCGCGCTGCTGGTGGGGATCACCGACACGCTCGGCCGCGTCTTCCTGCCCATGGCCTTCGCCGGCTTCATGCCGCCGGCCGAGGCGGCGGGGGTCGGCGGCGCCCTCGCCTCCATGCTGATCTACGTGCTGATGGCCGGGGTGCTGATCTGGCGGCCCCAGGGCCTGTTTCCGGCGGGGGCCTGAGCGATGCGCACTCGCCATCCCGCCGCGCCCGGCCCCGCCGCAGGAGGCCCCGGATCAGGTCCGGGGCGAGACGGCGCCTGGCGGGGCCGCCGCAAGAACCTCCGGAGCATGCGCCATGGCTGACGCCGTCCTGACCTCCACGGCGCCGACGAGGCGCCTCGGCCGCGAGGCCTGGGTCAACCTCGCCCTGCTCGCCGCGCTGCTGGCCGCCGGGCTGATCGCCCATGCGGCGTCCGAGCCGTTCTTCGTCAACCTCGCCTCGCGCATCGCCATCCTCGCCACGGCCGGCGTAGGGCTGAACCTGGCGCTGGGTTACGGCGGCATGGTCAGCTTCGGGCATGCGGCCTTCTTCGGCCTGGGCGGCTACGCGGCCGGCGTCGCCTCGCTGCACGCGCCCGACGGCTGGTGGTATGTCGAGCCGCTGATGACCTGGCCGGTCGCACTGGACGGCACGACCTCGATGCCGCTGATCTGGCTCGTCGCCGTCGCCCTGTCGTCGCTGATCGCGCTCGCCATCGGCGCGCTCTCCCTGCGCACCTCGGGCGTCTATTTCATCATGATCACCTTGGCCTTCGCCCAGATGATCTACTATTTCGCCATCTCCTGGCCGGCCTATGGCGGCGAGGACGGGCTGCCGATCAACCAGCGCAACCTGTTTCCCGGCGTCGATCCCTACGACCCCCTCGGCTTCTTCGCGATCAGCTTCGCCGCGCTGCTGCTCAGCCTCGGCCTGACCGCGCGGCTGATGGGCTCTCGCTTCGGCCATGCGCTGACCATGGCGCATCTGAACGAGACGCGTCTCGCCACCGCCGGCATCGCGCCCTACCCGGTCAAGCTGACGGCCTTCGTGATCTCGGCCGCCATCGCCGGCCTCGCCGGCGCGCTCTTCGCCGATCTCAACGGCTTCGTCGGCCCCTCGATGCTGTCCTGGCACCGTTCGGGCGAGTTCATCGTCTTCGTGATCCTGGGCGGCGTCGGGCGCCTCTGCGGCCCCGTCGCCGGCGCCGCGGCCTTCGTGCTGCTGGAGACCTTCGT
Organism: Pseudomonadota bacterium; assembly: GCA_039816075.1. Lineage (GTDB taxonomy): Bacteria > Pseudomonadota > Alphaproteobacteria > Rhodobacterales > Rhodobacteraceae > Albimonas. The sequence goes on from JBCBYE010000608.1 coordinate 1,980, forward strand.
GGGCGGCGCGACCGAGCGCTGGCAGCTGTTCCTCGGCGCGATCCTGCTGGGCACGGTCCTCTTCGCCAAGGGCGGCATCGTCGGCGCCCTGGCCGGGAAGGCCCGCCATGACTGACGCCTTGTCGGTTCAGGGCCTGGTCAAGCGCTTCGGCGGCCTCACCGCCACCGACCACGTGGACCTGACCCTGCGTCCGGGAGAGATCCACGCCCTGATCGGCCCCAACGGCGCCGGCAAAAGCACGCTGATCGGCCAGATCGCCGGGCTGATCCCGCCGGACGAGGGCCGGGTGAGCTTGGGCGGAGAGGACATCACCGCCCTGCCCGTCGCCGCCCGCGCGCGCCTCGGCCTCGGCCGCAGCTTCCAGATCAGCTCGCTCGGCCTGCCCCTTTCCGCCCGCCGCAACGCCATGCTGGCGGCCCAGGGCCGCTGCGGCTCCTCCTTCCGCTTCTGGCGCCCCGCGCGCCGCGACCCGGAGATCACGGGTCCGGCCGAGGCGGCTCTGGCCCGCGTCGGCCTCGCCGACCGCATGGACGTGCCCGCCGCCGAGCTCTCCCACGGCGAACGTCGCCAGCTGGAGGTGGCCTGCGCCCTCGCCCTCGCGCCCAAGGCGCTGCTGCTGGACGAGCCCATGGCCGGCCTCGGCCCCGAAGGCTCGGCCCGCCTGACGACGCTGCTGGACGGTCTGCGGGCGGAGGCGCCGATCCTGCTGGTGGAGCACGACATGGACGCCGTCTTCGCCCTCGCCGACCGCATCAGCGTGCTGGTCTACGGCCGCGTCATCGCCTCGGGCTCGGTCGACGAAATCCGCCGCGACCCCGCGGTGCGCGAGGCCTATCTGGGAGAGGCGGCATGATCCGCGCCGTCCTCCGAGGTCATCCGCACGCCCCCGCCGGGCGCCGTCTCGCCCCGGACTTGATCCGGGGCCTCCTGGGGTCGCCG
>JBCBYE010000739.1:0-2188 GCA_039816075.1 Pseudomonadota bacterium
CGCGCGAGGCGGCCGAGAAGGCCGCGGCCACCAAGGTCGACTTCTTCACTTTGGCGCGGGGGGATTGAGGCGGTGACCGTAGAGATTTCGGGGACGCTGGAGGTCTATGCGCGCGGGGATGCATCGGGCGATGCGCCCGGGGATGCATCGGGCGATGCGCTGGGCGGCGGCTATGCCGACCCGCCGCGCGACGCGGCGCGGGCCTTCCGCGCGATCCTGGACGCCATGGCGCGGCCGGGCGTGGTGACGCGGACGACGGGCGCCGCGCCGCCGGCGCCCTTCGGCGCGGCCATGGGCGCCGCGGCCCTGACGCTCGCCGATCCCGACGCGCCGGTCTGGCTGGCCGAGGATTGGGCGGGCGCGGAGCTGCGCGGCTGGATCGGCTTTCACTGCGGCGCGCCGATCCTGGCCGATCCCGGCGCGGCGATGTTCGCCTTCGGCCCGGCCGGGGCGCTGGCCCCGGCGGACCGCTTCGCCCTGGGCACGCCGGAGAACCCGCACCTGTCGGCGACGCTCATCTGCGGCGTGTCGGGTTTCGAGGGGCCGGGCCTGCGCCTGAGCGGGCCGGGCGTGGACGGCGCGGCGCATCTGCCGCTGTCCGACGGCGACCGCGCGGCGGTGCTGGCGCTGCTGGCGCCGCAGCGGGGGCTGTTCCCGCTGGGGCGCGATCTGATCCTGTGCGCGGACGACCGGATCGCCGCGATCCCGCGCTCCACGCGGGTCGAGGAGGGCTGAGGAATGTACGTCGCCGTCAAGGGCGGGGAAGCCGCCATCGACAACGCCCATGCCTGGCTGGCCGAGGCGCGCCGCGGCGATCGGGCGGAGCCGGAGCTGGGCGTGGCGCAGCTGCGCGAGCAGCTGGCGCTGGCCACGGCGCGGGTGATGGCCGAGGGGTCGCTCTATGATCCGGATCTGGCGGCGCTGGCCATGAAGCAGGCGCGCGGCGATCTGATCGAGGCGATCTTTCTGGTGCGCGCCTACCGCACGACGCTGCCGCGCTTCGGCGCCTCGCGCCCCATAGACACGGGCGCGATGGCCTGCATCCGGCGCATCTCCGCCACGTTCAAGGACGCGCCGGGGGGGCAGGTGCTGGGCCCGACGTTCGATTACACGCATCGGCTGGTGGACTTCGCGCTGGCGGCCGAGGGGCGCGGGCCCGAGGCGGCGCCGCGGGGCGAGGCGCGCGAGGCGCCGACGCCGCACATCACGGAATTCCTCGATCAGGAGGGGCTGATCCAGACCGAGACGCGGTCGGACGAGACGCCCCCCGACCTGACGCGCGAGCCGCTGGCCTTTCCCGCGGGGCGCGAGCTGCGCCTGCAGGCGCTGGCCCGGGGCGACGAAGGCTTCGTGCTGGGCCTCGCCTATTCCACGCAGCGCGGCTACGGGCGCAACCATCCCTTCGTGGGCGAGCTGCGCGTGGGTCTCGTGGCGGTGGAGGTGGAGATCCCCGAGCTGGGCTTCTCGGTCGAGATCGCGCAGGTGCAGGTGACCGAATGCGAGACGGTCAACCAGTTCGCCGGCTCCAAGACGCAGCCGCCGCAATTCACCCGCGGCTACGGCCTGGTGTTCGGCCATGCGGAGCGCAAGGCCATCTCCATGGCCCTGGTCGACCGCGCCCTGCGCTGGCATGAGCTGGGCGAGGACGACGTGGGCGCGCCGGCGCAGGCGGAGGAGTTCGTGCTGAGCCATTGCGACAACATCCAGGCCACGGGATTTCTGGAGCACATCAAGCTGCCCCATTACGTCGACTTCCAGGCCGAGACGGAGCTGGTGCGCCGCCTCAGGCGCGAAGCGGCCGAGGCGGCGGCGAGCCGGGAGGCGGCGGAATGAGCGGCGTGGCGGATCTGGGTGCAGACCTCGAGGCGGACTACAACTTCGCCTATCTCGACGAGCAGACGAAGCGGATGATCCGGCGGGCGATCCTGAAGGGGGTCGCGGTGCCCGGCTATCAGGTGCCCTTCGCCAGCCGCGAGATGCCCATGCCCTATGGCTGGGGCACCGGGGGCGTGCAGGTTTCGGCGGCGACGCTGACGCCGGAGGATACGCTGAAGGTCATCGACCAGGGGGCGGACGACACCACCAACGCCGTCTCCATCCGCCGGTTCTTCGAAAAGACCGCCGGCGTGGCGACCACCGAGGAGACGGAGGAGGCGACCGTCATCCAGACGCGCCACCGCATCCCCGA
>JBCBYE010000155.1:0-8136 GCA_039816075.1 Pseudomonadota bacterium
GGAAGGGTCGAGTCGGTCCCTGCGGCGGTTTTAGCGGCGGATTGGGGCGGAAGACAGGCCCGCCGCGCGGTGGCGCCACAGTTCGAGACCGGCCACCAGAGCCGCGGCCGTGCGCGCGCGCCAGTCGGGGTCCCGCAGGCGGGCCAGGTCGTCGGCGTTGGTCATGAAGCCCAGCTCGATCAACGCCGACGGGGTATGCGACGACGTCAGGACGCGGAACCGCGCCCGGTCATGGGCCCGCCCGCGCAGCATCGGCGTGACCACGCCCAGCGCCTTGGCGGTCGCGTCGCCCAGGCGGCGGCCGTCGCCCAGCGCCTGCGCCCGGGCGATGCGGGTCAGCGCGCGGGACGCCGGATCGCCCGGCGGCGCGGCGGGCGCGCGCGCGACGGCGGCGCGGTTCTCCTCCGCCGCGAGGGCCTCCGCCTCCGCCCGTCCCGGCGCGTCGCCGACATAGGAGGACAGGGTGAAGACGCTGGCGCCCACCGCATCGCCCCGTTCCACCGTATTGGCGTGGAGGGAGACGAGCGCGGCCGCCCCGGCCGCCTCCGCCCGCGCCACGCGCGCGTCGAGGGCGACGAAGACGTCCTCGTCCCGCGTCAGGCGCACGCGCCAGCGACCGGTGGCGCGCAGCGCGTCGCGCAAGGCGAGGGCGAAGGCGAAGGCGAGGTCCTTTTCACGCACCTCTCCGCGAACGGCCCCGGGGTCGATGCCGCCATGGCCGGGATCGATCATCAGCAACGGTCGCTCCGGCGGGTCCCTGGGATCGGGGCGGAGAGCGAGCGGCGCGGGCGGCGGCGGCGGGGCCGCCGCGGCCTCCGCCGGGCCGGGCCGCAGCAGCAGGCGGAAGGCGGCGCCGGCCCCGATGCGGATCAGCGCCGCCTCCTCCAGCCGCGCCGGGCCGGCGAGGTCGAGGATCAGCCGCGCCCGCCCGTCCGGCCCCTGCCCCGCGCGCGCCGCCGCGATCAGCCCGCCCGTGGGCGGCGGCGGCGGCGCCTGGGTCCAGCGGTCGAAGGGCAGATCCACGATCACCCTCGGCGGATCCGACGCCAGGCGCGCCGCCGCCGGCCCGGCCCGCGCCAGGCCCACGACCACGCGCGCGGCGCCCTGGGTCTGCAGATAGGCCGCCGCGCCGGCCGCCGGCCGCAGACCCTGGGCCGCGGCGGCGCCCGCGAGCGCCGCCCAGACCAAGGCGGCCGCTGCGGCACGTCGAGCGATCATCGTCGCGCCTTTCCGATTGTCAGCGCCGCGGCCCCGCGTCTATAGTCCGCGGGCGGGAAAAGGCACGTCGAGGTTTCGGCGGCCCTTCGCGCATTAGACGCAGGTTTTCGAACGACGCGCTTCTCGACGCGCGCCGCAGGCCCAGCGCCGCGGCGGCAAGCCTTTGCAAGGCGAGGGGTCCCGTTCGGGAAAAGGCGCTCCGCCGCGGCCAAGACGCCCGGCGCCGCGCCGCACGCTTCCGCGGCCCGTCCAGGGGCGGTCCGCTTCAGGAGACCCAACGCGATGGCCCTCGTCCCCCCGATGCCAGAGACCGAACGGAGCGCCCTTGCGCCCGCGCGGACCGGCCGGTCGGGCCCGGGCCTGCGCGGCAGAAGAACCGGCGCACGGCGCCGCCCCCTCATCCCCGCAAGGGGTTCGGGCGGAAGGGCCGGCCGGCCCAGGAGACCATGGCTAAGCGAATGCTCATCGACGCGACGCACCCGGAGGAGACCCGGGTCGTCGTTCTGGACGGGACGAAGATAGAGGACTTCGACTTCGAGTCCGCCTCGAAGCGACAGATCGCCGGAAACATCTACCTCGCGAAGGTGACGCGGGTGGAGCCGTCCTTGCAGGCGGCCTTCGTGGAGTATGGCGGCAATCGGCACGGGTTCCTCGCGTTTTCCGAAATCCATCCCGATTACTATCAGATCCCCAGGGCCGACCGCGAGGCGTTGATCGCCGAAGAGGCGGAGGCGGCGCGCCGCCGGGCGGAGGCCGAGGCGGATCGCGAAGCCTCCCGCGCCGCCGAGCGCGAGGCCCGGGCCGCCGCCAAGGCCGCCAAGGCCGAAGCGACGGCCGAGACCGAGGCGGACTCCGACGGGGACGCCGACGGGGATGCGGAGGTGACGCCCGCGGCCGAAATGCTGGACATGGACGCCGAGGACGACGACGACGCGGTCGAGGCCGCGGCGCCGGCGGAGGACGAGGGATCGGCCGAGGTCGACGCCGCCGCCGCCGATGAAGCGCCGGCCGAGACCGATGCCGCTGCCGATGAAGCGCCGGCCGAGGCGGCGGAGACGGCCGAGGCCGCGCCTGTGGCGCCGGAGGCCGAGGCGCCCGCCGATACGACCGAAACCGAGGTCGAAACTGCCGACGCCGCCGACGAGGCGGTCGACGAGACCGCCAGGGACGAGGCCGGGGACGGCGAAGAGCCGGATGGTTCGAGCCGGCGCAGCCTTGCCGAGGCGGCGGGCGCGGACGACGAGGACCGGGTCGAAGAAGACTACGCCCCCGCGGCCAAGCGTCCCGAAGACGACGCCGCCGCCGCGGCGCCGGCCGACGCCCCGGCGCCCGAAACCGCCGCTGCGCCGGACGTGGTGCAGGACGAAACGGTCGAAGCCGAGGCCGCCGCCGACGAAACGGCGACGGCCGCCGAGACCGCGCCCGTCGACGAGGCGCCGGCGGAGGCGTCCGGGGCCCCGGCCCCCGAAGCCGACGCTGCGGCGGAAACCGCAGACGAGGCCCTGGCGACGGACGAAGCTGCGGCCGAGCCTGAGGCGGCGCCGGCAGAATCCGATCTGTCGGCCGAACCCGCGGCCGAACCCGATATGCCGGCCGAACCCGCGGCGGAACCCGATATGCCGGCCGAACCCGATATGCCGGCCGAACCCGCGGCCGAGGCCGACGCCGCCGACGGGGAGGCTCAGACCGAAGGCGAAGGCGACGCCGAGGCCGAGGCCGAAGGGTCCGGCGAGGACGACGACGACGAGAACGGGGCCCGCAAGCGCCGACGCTCCCGCCGGGGCGGCCGCTCGCGCCGGTCGCGCCGCGGCAAGACCAAGGGCGACGGCGAGGACGAGGCCGCCGAAGGCGACGCGCCCGCGCCGGCCGCCGCCCCCGCCGCCGCGGCTTCGGACGACGACGCCCCGGACGGCGCCATCGAGGCGGATGCGGGCGAGGACGTGGCCGAGGCCATCTCCCTGCGCCGCATCGCCCAGAAGCGCTACAAGATCCAGGAGGTCATCAAGGTCCGCCAGATCCTGCTGGTGCAGGTCGTCAAGGAGGAGCGTGGCAACAAGGGCGCCGCGCTGACCACCTATCTCAGCCTCGCCGGCCGCTACTGCGTGCTGATGCCCAACACCGCGCGCGGCGGCGGCATCAGCCGCAAGATCACCAACGCCGCCGACCGCAAGAAGCTCAAGGACATCGCCGGCGAGCTGGAGGTGCCCCTGGGCATGGGCCTGATCGTGCGCACCGCGGGCGCCAAACGCTCCAAGGCCGAAATCCAGCGCGACTACGAATACCTGCTGCGCCAGTGGTCCCGCATCCGCGAGACCACGCTGACCTCGGTCGCGCCCACGCTGATCTACGAGGAAGGGTCGCTGGTCAAACGCGTGATCCGCGACCTCTATTCCGGCGAATTCGACGGCATCCATGTGGAGGGCGATGCGGGCTGGCGCGAGGCGCGCGACTACATGGGCATGCTCATGCCCGGCCATGCCCGCCGCGTCGTGCGCCATTCGGAGGTCACCCCCCTCTTCGCCAAGCATGGCGTGGAGCAGGAGCTGGACCAGCTCTTCAACCCCACGGTGCAGCTGAAATCGGGCGGATACATCGTCATCGGCGTGACCGAGGCGCTGGTGGCCATCGACATCAACTCCGGCAAGTCGACCAAGGAAGGGTCCATCGAGGACACCGCCCTCAAGACCAACCTGGAGGCGTCGGACGAGATCGCGCGGCAGCTGAAGCTGCGCGATCTGGCCGGCCTGATCGTCATCGACTTCATCGACATGGAGGAGAGCCGCAACAACCGCGCCGTCGAAAAGCGCATGAAGGAGCGGCTGAAGGACGACCGGGCGCGCATCCAGATCGGCCGCATCTCGGGCTTCGGCCTGATGGAGATGAGCCGCCAGCGCCTGCGCCCCGGCATGATCGAGGCGACGACGGCGCCCTGCCCGCATTGCCACGGAACGGGCGTGGTGCGCTCGGACGCGTCGCTGGGCCTGTCGATCCTGCGGCGCATCGCGGCGGAGGCCGGGCGCGGCCGGGCGGCGGAGCTGCTGGTGCGCGCGCCCCTCGGCGCGGCCAGCTACATCTTCAACGAAAAGCGCGACCACGTGTTCGAGATGGAGGCGCGCTTCGACCTGCCGATCCGGATCGAGGCGGATCCGGCGCTGGTCTCGCCCCGGTTCGAGGTGGAACGCGGCAAGGTCCGCACGCGCGAGCCCTTCGCCTATCGCCCTGCGCCCGCACCGGTCGAGGTCGAGATCGAGGCCGAGCCGGAGCAGGCCTTCGAGGCGCCCGTGGAAGACGCTGTGATCGTGGAGCCGGAGACGGCGCCCGCCACGGGAGCGGAGGCGCCGGTCGAGGCCGCGCCCGCCGCGACGGACGGCGACGACGAGGCGGGACGGCGGCGGCGCGGTCGCCGCGGCGGACGCCGTCGCAAACGCTCCGACGACGAAGCGCCCGAGGCGCCGACGAGCGTGCCGGAGAGCGACGCATCCACGTCGGCGGAGGCGCCGACCACGGCCCTGCCGTCGGCCGAGGATGGCGACGCGACGGCGGAGATCCCGGCGCCGCGCAAGACCCGTCGGCGCCGCAAGCCCAAGCGCGAGGCGGAGGCCGAAGCCGCGGCCGCCGCGGAAGCGACGAGCGACGGCGCGGCCGAGGCGACGAGCGACATCGCGGGGGGGGCCGATGTCTCGACCGCGCCGGAGACGGAAGCGGTGGCCGAGCCGGCCCCGGCCGAGGACGCGCCCGTGGCGGTGGAGCCGCACGCCGAAGCGACGGAGGAGCCGGCGCCCGAGCCTCAGGCTGCGGCGGAGCCGGAGCCGGAACCGGAAGCCCTCGCGGAAGCGCCTGCCTCCGACCCGGAGGCCGAGCCGGAGCCCGAGGTCATGGCGGCCGAGGCGCCGACGCCCGAGGCGGAGCCGGCGGCGCCCGCCGCGGAGCCGGAGCCCGAAGACCCGCCGAAGCCCAAGCGCCGTGGGTGGTGGTCTTTCTGACCTCTGCCTGACGACGGGCCGTGAACGACGACGCCGCCGACCCAAGGGTCGGCGGCGTTTTCATTCGGCCACAAGGACGCGCGTCGGATCGATGGCGCCCGGACGCCGATTGCGGATCCTCGGCCTTGCGGGCGGCCCGCGCGAGCGGCGCTCAGGACGTCGCCGCAGCGACGCTGCAATCGCGATGACCGAGGCGGGGCGGCGCGCAGGCCCGGGTCGATGCGGCTCGGGCTCGGCCTCTCGATGCCAGGCGACTACGGGAAAGGCGGTTGGACGCTTCGGCCGGCGTCGCCCGTGGTCAGGCGCTCGCTCGGCTCAGGGCCGCCTGCGGGACACGGGGGGCGGGACGGCCCGCACGTCCCACGGCGGCGGCGCCTGCATCCCATGATTGGCCAAGCGCTGCAGACCCTTCACGCAAACGAAAAGGGCGGCCCGAAGGCCGCCCTTTCCACATCCAGGAGCGTCTGGCTCAGGACTTGCGGCGGAAGCGCGCGAAGCCCAGCACGCCCAGGCCGGTGGCCAGCAGGGGCAGAGCGGCCGGAACGGGGATCTCGCCCGTCGGGGGACGCTGGAACTGGTAGACGACCGTCAGCTTGCCCTCGAGGTCGGTCGCGAAGTTGGACGACACGTCCGTCGCGCCGAACGCCGCCGTGGACCCCACGGTGGACAGGTCGATGCCGACGGTGCCCAGACCGGTGAACTGAGCGAGGAACGTGGCCTCGTCGGTCACGAACGGAACGAAGCCGTCGATCGGCGTGTCATCCTCGGAGTTCACTTCGGTGAACTGGGTCGCCGGATCAATGTCGAACGTCTCGCCGGCCGGGCCGTCGAAATTCGTGTTCCCGTCATCCGCCGCAGCGTTGAAGACGTTCTGGAACAGGAAGTCGAAGTCCGCGAGCACGACGTTCTGCGAGAACCCGGGAGTGCCCAGAATGGACGCATCGGCCTGGAACGACAGATCGATCTCGACCGAGGTCGACAGCGTGATCGTCGCCTCGGACGTGCTCTCGTTCTCGCCGCCCTGGCTGCCGGACACGGTGGCTTCCGAGAAGATCGTGACCTTCTGCAGGGTGCCCAGCGCCGGGTCGAACTGCTGAACGTTGAAGGTCTCGTTGAAGCCACCCGGCGGGTTGCCGATGTCGCTGAACGTAAAGACCTGAGGCGTCGTGGTGGCCGCGTGGGCCGCGCCGGCCATCAGCGCAACCGCGGAGACCCCCGCCGCAATGAGATGCTTCATCTCTTCTCTCCTAGGTTTCGTCTTCCCCAACCGAGACCTTGCGGCAGTCCTGCGCTCTGCAGACCGGTCACCCGAGTCACCCCGCTCATCTCGCTAAAAGGAGGTTTAGCTCATTTTTCCCAGCATGTGAACCTGTTCGTGCAAGCTTTCCTCAACCAAGCCACCGGGCCAGCCGACGCGCGCCTTCGGCCATGGCCTCGGTGGACCCGGCGAAGCTGAAACGAATTGCTGCAGCGCCGCGAACAGGGTCGAAATCATGCCCCGGCGTGGCCGCGACGCCCGCTTCGGCCAGCATTCGGGCGCAGAACGCGCGGCTGTCGTCGGTCAGATGAGAGACGTCCGCATAGAGGTAGAAGGCCCCGTCGGCGGGCGCGAAGTCGCGAAATCCGGCCTTGGGCAGCGCCTCCAGCAGCAGGGTTCGGTTGGCCGCGTAGACGGCGCGATTCGCCTCCAGCTCCTCCTCTGCGTCGAGGGCCGCGAGGGCGGCGACCTGGCTGACATGGGGCGGACAGATGAAGACGTTCTGGGCCAGCCGCTCCACCGTGCGCACCATCTCCGGCGGCACGACCATCCAGCCGACGCGCCAGCCCGTCATGGAGAAGTACTTGCTGAACGAGTTGATCACGACGGCCCGGTCCGCGACCTCCAGCGCGCTGACCGCCGGGGCGCCGTAGCCGAGGCCATGATAGATCTCGTCGGAGATCAGCCAGGCCCCGCGCGCCTCGCAGGCGGCGGCGATCTGCGACAGGCGCTCGCGGCTCAGCATGGTGCCGGTGGGGTTGGCGGGGCTGGCGACGAGCAGGCCCTGCGCGTCGCCCAGATCCTCGGCCCGCGGCTGCCAGCCCGTGGCCGGCCCCGTCTCCACCCGCCGCACGGTCACGCCCAGCGCATGAAAGATGTTGCGATAGGACGGATAGCCCGGATCGCCCAGCGCCACGACGTCCCCCGCCTCGAAGCAGGCGAGGAAGGCCAGCACGAAGGCGCCCGAAGAGCCGGCGGTGACGATGACGCGGCCGGGGTCGAGGTCGAGCCCGTGGCGGCGCTTGTAGAGACCGGCGATCCCCTCGCGCAGCGCCGGCAGGCCCAGGGCGACGGTGTAGCCGAGGGGCTCGCCCGCGGCGACGGCGCGGGCGGCGGCCTCGCGCGCCAGGCGCGGCGCGGGCGTGCCGGGCTGGCCGACCTCCATATGTATGATGTCGCGTCCCTCGGCCTCCGCCGCGCGGGCCGACTCCATGACGTCCATCACGATGAAGGGATCGACCTCGCCCCGCCTTGAAGTCCGCATGATCGGAAGGTTCCCTTGCCGCCGAACGATTTGCGCGCGCGGACGGTGGCCGCGCCGCCGCCCCGGGTCAAGCGAGGCGCGGCGGCGCGCCGCTTGACCGCGGGCGCCCCGCTGCGCAGGGTCCGCCGCATGGTTCGCGAGTTCATGAAAATCCCGCGTTTGCGCGCGCCCGCGCCGCGCAGGGCCTTTCGACGCCTCGCCGGGGCGGCGGCGCTGCTGGCGGCCGCGGTCTCCGCCGCGCCGGCCGCCGCGGTCACGCTGATCCGCGACGCGGAGATCGAGCGCACGTTGGCGCGCCTGTCGGAGCCGATCTTCCGCGCCGCCAGCCTGCCGCCGAACCAGGTGGAGATCCTGATCGTCGACGACGCGGCGCCCAACGCCTTCGTGTTCGGCGGGCGCAACATGGTGTTCAC